>JACRBH010000011.1 GCA_016234535.1 Chloroflexota bacterium | reverse complement strand
CGCCGTCAAGTCTTTTTACAGACTAAAATACCGATGCTTTTATTTCTGCATCGGCTGTCAGACTTCAAAACTTTTGCTTTGGGTCTCTGACGGGAGACGGTTACTCAGTTGTAATTGATTTGTCTTGGTGACGAAATCTTTTTCGTTTCTACTGGCGAAGGGCAATTATATGCATTTCCTTTTGCTTGTCAATAGTTATATGACATTTCAACCTTAAAAAATCTGGGGATTTATTTTCCTTTTTGGACAACAGAATCAGTCTTTATCTTGAACTGATAGGAATACGCCTCAATCAGGTTTACCGCGTCTTCCACTCCATTTTCGCTTCTTATTCTTTGACCGATAACCTGCGCACGCTCACGAATAACATTCGATTCCGCCTCGGCAATTGCCCGCACCAACCTTGCAGCAGAAAGATTCTTTACAAGAATAGGTTTTGAACCAACGCCAACAGCATAGACTCTGTTTCCCCAAAACGGTTGATCAGCAGTGAAAGGCACGACAACATTTGGAATCCCTGCACGCAATCCAGCGGATGTTGTCCCTGCCCCACCGTGATGGATGACCATCTTACAACGCGGCAACAACCAATCATGCGGAACAGATTCAAGATAAAGCAAATCGCTTGACGATTGTTTTTTAACACCACCCCAACCTGAAAGAATAATGCCGCGATTGTTTGTTTGCTTTAATGCCTCACGAACAATCTGATCAATATGTTCTGCTTTGCGATTAACCATGCTCCCAAAAGAAATACAAATGGGAGAATCGCCTGCCGCAAGAAAATTGGATAATGCATCAGGCGGTTGATACGATTCTTCAGCAAGAAAAAAATATCCCGTCACATGGATATGCTCATCCCAATTGCCGGGGCGAGGCAAAATGCTCGGGCTGTAAGCAAACAGCAACGGCGTCCGAAGGTGAGACGGGCGGTTATCAAAAGGCCAGTAAAGTTTCTTTGGAAAGGGAATGTCCGGGTTGGCGCGCTGCGCGGGTCCATATCCGCTATTCCCACCGTACCAAAATACTTGTGTGGCAGACCAATGAGAGAAATAACTCAGCACGCCGGGAGGAATATTTGAAGCTGAAACATTTGGAAATTCGCGCGTGGGCGCAAACATAGGAAAGGTTTGGACAGAGACGTCGGGAATGTTATGTTCCCGCGCCCACGAATGACCACCAACAGTGAACAGGAAGGAATGGATGATAAGGTCAGCGCCTTCGCAGGCGGAGAACGCTGCGCGTGAGACTTCTGGCGCGATGGAAAAAATATAATTCCACATGGACACAACTACCCGCACCGGGTTTGCACCAGCATTATTGATCAGCCTGCTGATCTCTTCGGGATCGCCTGCCAGTGGGACAAAATTTATTCCATGTGATGTTACGAATTCATCAAACTTATGTGGCGCGGCAAGTTTGACAATATGTCCATTCCCTTGCAAACCAAGAGCAAGTGCTATAAAAGGTTGTACATCGCCGCGGGAGCCATAAGTGAGAATGGTTATTTTCATAGCATAAAAAGTGACAGTCACCTTCAAGGTGACTGTCACTTGATTTCAATTCATTTCCTGTCTTCCAGACAAAGCGCGAAGTAAAGTATTTTGATCTGCGTATTCAAGGTCGCCGCCCACAGGCAGGCCACGCGCAAGGCGTGTGACCTTTACCCCCATCGGCTCCAGTTGTTGACTTAAATATATCGCCGTCGTATCCCCTTCCATGCTGGGGTTGGTGGCAAGGATCACTTCCTTAATTCCACCACGAGCAACACGCGCGATCAACTGTTTGATCTTTAAATCATCGGGACCGACACCTTCGATGGGAGATAAGACTCCCTGCAAGACATGGTACTTTCCATGAAAGCCAGCCGTCCGTTCAAGCGCCAGCACATCCAACGCTTCCTCCACGACACAGATCAATGAATCTTCACGTTTGGGAGATTCACAAATTTCGCAGCGTTCGCGGCCAGCCTCGGTGATATTGAAACATTCCTGGCAAAAAGCTGTATTGACCTTTAGATTCGCCAGCGCAACGGATAAATCCTGCGCGACATCTTCGGAGGTGCGAAGTAAATAGAACGCCAGCCGTGAAGCGGACTTTGGCCCAATGCCTGGCAGGCGTTCGAGGGCGTTGATCAGGGATTGGATGGATTCGGGGAGGAGCATAATATCTCATATGTCGTTGCGAGCCGCGCTCTTGTTCTAGCGGCGAAGCAATCTCCTAATTGTTGGGGGATTGCTTCGGCATAATTACGCGGCCTCGCAATGACATGTAATTTAGAACGGCAATCCACCCGAGAGCGGACCAAGCCTCTGGTTGGCGAGTTCGCGTGATTGATCGAGCGCCATATTGACAGCGGACAAGACCAGATCTTGCAGCATTTCAGCATCCGCGTCTTTCAACAATTCAGGGTCAATGACCACTTCGCGGCATTTCTGGTCGCCTGTCATGGTGACTTTGATCGCGCCGCCGCCTGCCGTTGCAGTGATTGTCTCATCAGCAAGTTTGGCTTGCTCAACTTCCATTTGCTTTTGCAGCTTCTGAAGTTGCTGCATCATGCCGCTTTGTCCACCGCCCATTGCTGGGCCTTTGTTAAATCCTTTTGCCATAATTATCTCCTAAAGTAAATCTTTATTTCATTTTCTTGAATATTTTTCAACATCTTGCGATTTAGTATTTAGATCTTCCAGCATTTGGGCATTTTTCTTTGGCTTGACATAATAAAAATCAAATAAGTTAACCAAAGTATCCAAATTCCATTCCGCTTCCCCATGTTCAACTGGCAAAATTTCACCAGTGCTTTCACTCTTTAATGGGTGAGCAGCAAAATTTCCAATTTGTCTTATTGCATGGACTGCTTCTTCGATATGGGATGGTAATTGACCACTATTAATTACATCTTGAATTTCCGTAAACAAATTACTTGGCTTAACTTTAGCTGCATCGTGCAACAAATTCTGTAAGCAACGCCTGCTTAATGCAGCAGATGCTTTGGGGCTAATTATCAAAACTAAACATGCCTCTTGATAATCCTCTGCTATATGAGGAGGAACTTCAGGTGGGCACAAAGGACGATCATTGAGAAACGGCCAGACAGGAATAACTAAGTCATTTGTGGGTGGTGCCATTGTACACAAGAAAATAATGGGTCTCTTACAATTAGGGCATTCATAATTAAAGAATACTGCATCTGAATACTCATCAACCGGTTCAATACGTTCCTTTCCAGAATCAAATTCTACAGAACAGTGCCCACATTTCATAGTTTTCTTCCGAACTATTCCATATCCACGATCTCGCCGCCGTGTTGAATGGCTGCGGCGACCATGCCGTCTTGCGCTACGTTCGCGGGGATTTTGCCTTTGGCATTGGTGACGATACAGCGAACGGATAATTCCACGTTGAAATTATCTTTAATCAATTTTTGGATGGCTTCGATCTGATCGGGCTTGTCAATCTTTGAGACAAGCACGTCACTGGCCAAGCCAAGCACAAGCGTTTTGCCTTGTATATCAATCATCTTGACCGAGTTCAACAATGCAGAAAGATTCGCTTGTGATTTTGGAAGTGACGCAGCCAACTGTTTCCACGATTTGATGATGTCACCTGAATTGATAATAGGATTATCGCTGACAGACGCGTCGCTCTTAACCTCGGGCTTGGATTCGGTTCTCGAAACAGGAACAGGCTTCGGCTGAGTCCGAACCGGCGCGGCGATTTGCGAAGATTCTGTCGGGGCGTCCAACACTTCCGCGAGAGCAAGTTCAATACTCAGGGATGGCTGCCAGCCGCCGCGCAAATCCGTAGCGGCGTTGTTGAAGATCTTCATCATGCGTAAAACATCGGATGTGTTGAATGATTTGGCGTGCGCATCCATTTGCACTTTGACTTCGCGCGTGGCTTCGACTTGATCGATGTTACCCATTTGAATCAGCATCAAACCGCGCAGATATTCAACGATCTGACGCGCCAGCGAGCGCGGATCAGCGCCAGAGTCGAGGGCGCGGTGAATGGTTTCGAGACCATGCGCAGGCTGATGATCTAGAATGGATGAAATAATATCGAGAACTGTTTTGCTTGTAGCAGTGCCGAGGACAGTTTGCGCAAGAGCCAGCGTGATCTTCGTCCCTGTTGAGGAAAGTTGATCGAGCAAAGATTGCGCGTCGCGCATCCCACCCGCTGATTGGCGCGCAATAAGCGTTAGTGCTTCATCATCAGCAGCGAGATTCTCAGCAGCGACGATATGTTTGAGGTTTGCAACGATCTCATCCACTGGCACGCGGCGAAACTCGTGACGCTGACAGCGGGATAAAACAGTTGCAGGGATTTTATGAATTTCAGTTGTAGCTAAAACAAAGATGGCATGAGGCGGCGGTTCTTCAAGTGTTTTGAGCAGCGCATTGAAAGCACCGCTGGATAACATGTGAACTTCATCCACCACATAGACTTTATATTTTCCCTGTGAAGGGGAAAAATTTATTTTTTCACGCAGATCACGGACATCATCAACGCCATTATTCGAAGCGGCATCGATCTCGATCATATCCATGAAGCGATTTTCGTTGACAGCTTTACAATTTTCACAGGCGTTACAGGGTCTTTGCGCAGGGTCTTCGTTGAGACAGTTAACCGCCTTCGCCAGCAAACGCGCGACAGTCGTTTTACCCGTCCCACGCGGACCCGCGAAAAGATAGGCGTGACCGACACGGTCAGCTTTGATGGAGTTGGTCAGCGTCTGGACTACGTGATCTTGTCCGATGACGGCATCCCATCCTTTGGGGCGATATTTTCTATAAAGCGCTTGTGTCATAGTGTTTAAGTGTCAGGTGTCAGTTTTTTGAACCGCAAAGAGCGCGAAGGTCGCTAAGGTTTTTAAAAGGGTTTCTTCGCGTTCTTAGCGTACTTGGCGGTAAAGAATTAAGGCACGCGATACACGGCTCTCAGATTGCCTTGTGCGTCAAATAACTGGGCATTCTCGCCAGAACTCCAGACAGCGTCGCCGATGCCCCAATACAGGTCAATGACGGTGTCTGTGCCGGTTGCAGTGTGGACTTGCACAGCGCCATTTGGGTAAAGCGTGAGCTTGGGGAACTTGAACGTATTTCCGTTTTCATCCTTCAATTGCCATGAAGCCAAATCCAATTGACCCTCGCCTTCGAATTTTACAACCACGATCTCGGCATCTTTCGATCCTGCCCCCACGACACTGCTGATCTTCACTGCAATATCCGTCTTCGGGTTGACAGTGGCTGCCGCAACATCGCCGCTTGCAGGCTGGAGAACGGAAGTCTGATTCATGGCGCGATAGTTGCGGTCATACCAAAACAGAATGCCGCCCGTCACACAGGCCGAGACAAAGACATTCAGGAGCAGGTAATAAAACAGTTTGCGACGATCCATGATGGTTCGTATGATAGCACAATCCAAATGAAATGTCACACCTGCACTGGCGTGCGGCGCAAGTGCAGGTGTAACATGATTATTTTTTCAAGGATATGGCAACCCAATCACCCATTTGACGCTGGTCGCTTCGCTTCAGACCTTTGGCCTGCGCGGCCTCGATGACATTCTCTGCCTGATGAGCAAGGATTCCACTCAGGATGATCTCGCCATCGGGCTCGACCAGGTCTGCGAGTCCCGCGTCAAACAAGCGGATAATGATGGGCGCGAGGATATTCGCAACCACCAGCGGAGCAGACTTAAACTGGAAGCTGCCACTCAAAACCTCGGTCACTGATCCCTGCCCGAGCAGTAGTTCCTCACCCACTCCGTTTGTATCCGCATTTTCGCGCGAGTTCTTGACAGACTCAATATCAATATCCACGCCGAGGACTTTTGTTGCGCCGAGTTTCAGCGCCGCGATGGAGAGGATTCCTGAGCCGCAGCCGACGTCAATAACAGTGGTCAGTGGACAGTTGTCAGTGGACAGTTCCATCAACTCCAAACACAATTGCGTTGTGGGATGAGTGCCTGTGCCGAATGCCATGCCAGGGTCAATTTTGATCGGGATTCGTTTTGGTTCAGGGGATTCCAGCCATGCGGGCAGGATCAAGAGTCTCTGTCCGATGAGAATCGGCTTGTAGTGTTGTTTCCAGGCCTCCATCCAGTTTTGATCCGCGATCTGCTTGTAGACAGGAGTCGGCAAAGGCTGAATCATCCCCAAATAGAAAAGCGACTCTTCGAGTTTTTGTCGCGTCTCTTCCAATTTTTCGTTGACTTCCAAATAAGCGCGGACAGTGATGGGACCCGTTGCCGTGCCTTCGTCTTCTTCATCCAAAAACTTTACGCCCTGCTCGGTCATCACGCCGTTGGGCGCGAAACGCGCGAAAACATCCGCCACGGATTCGGCGAGTTCGCCATTTACAGTCAGTGAAACTTCAAGCCAGTTCATTTTTTATCTGCCTTATAAAATCGGATTTGTGCCTTCTCAAGCGTGACCAAGCCCGCTTGTATGTGCTCATCAATTGATTCAAGAAATGCTTCGAGCTTTTCCTTTGTATCCACAATCTCAACCACGATTGGCATGTCCTCGGAAAGACGCTCGATCTTGAAAGTGTGAATTACACGTGTGTTCGCGCCAAAGCCCATGATACCGCGCAAAACAGTCGCGCCTGCAAGTCCATGCTCGCGGGCTTGCAATACAAGCCATTCATACAACGGCTTGCCAGCATGGTGATCTGACTCGCCGATAAAGATACGAAGTAGATATCCTTCTTCTGGCAGGTGCATGGTTATCTCCAAATCAAATATGAAACAGTACGACCAAGCCAAACAGCGAGCAGACCTAAAATCACATTCGCACTGACGTTTGCGAATGCATTCATCATTTGGCTGTTACGCGCCAGATTGAACGTTTCATTTCCAAACGAAGAGAAGGTGGTGAAGCCGCCCAAAATTCCGACAAATATAAAAGTTCTTGATTCACTTGTAAAAACACCGCGTCCTTCCGCCAATTGAGCGAGAAAACCGATCGCGAAACATCCGATCACATTGACCGCCAGTGTGCCGTATGGAAAGTCAATGCTTTTCGTGGACTGCTGCACATATCCGCTGGCGAGATAACGCAAGATGGAACCGATAAATCCGCCGAGACCGACGAGGAGAATGTTCGTCAAAGTAACTCCGTGAAAAAGTAGACAGGCAAACACGTAGACAGGTTTCTTATAGAATAACGGATCGCAGACTTCAGTCTGCCTTACAATTACGGACTAAAGTCCGCGTTCCGAGTGTTCAAACTTTTCGCAACTGCGCAAATCAAATTCTTTTCCGCAAACAACATTTGCGGCAGATCGTTAATCTCAAAGTATTTCATCTCAGAAACTTCATTGCTTTTCCTAAAAGTTCCGCTCACGATTTTACACAAATAAATCAAACCAATATTGCGGTCTTCCCTGGAACTTTCCGCTAACAGCAATCTTTCAACTTTTATCTGCATCCCTGTCTCTTCAAAGAACTCGCGGATAATTGCCTTCTCTGGCTGTTCACCATATTCAAGTCCGCCGGCAGGGATGCCCCATTCATACTTTCGATAGGTATGTTTGAAGAGAAGTATTCTTCCCCCTTCGTCAAAGATCATCGCTGCTACTGCCGCTCGAAACTTGGGACGATACATCCGCATGACAAGCACATGCATCCACATGGGAAGGATGCGCCATATTCGCAAAAGTGTTTTCATCATAAGCTGAAACATTATAAAGCAATCAACCGCGCCAAATCAAAAACGAGCAGACCTTCATCTGCCCGTCACTGATCACTTATTACTATTCACTCTCACCCCCCAAACGCATCATTCAACCAATCTAAAAATCCCTTTTCCTGCGGCTTGACCGATGTTCCCAAACTCTCTGCCAGCTTTTCAAATAGTTCGCGCTGTTCCTTTGTCAGTTTGGATGGGATGGCCACATTCACCATCACCATCTGGTCGCCGCGCTGATGTTTGCTTCGCACATGCGGCACGCCTTTGCCTTTGAGATAGAAGATCTTTCCGGGCTGTGTCCCGGCAGGGATTTTCAGTTTTTCTTCGCCATCCATCGTGGGCACATGAATATCCGCACCCAATACAGCCTGCGCCACGTTGATATCAAGGTTCAACAAAATATCATTATCGCGGCGTTTGAAGAATTGATGCGGCTTCACATCCAGAACTACGAACAGGCTTCCGTTCGGCCCGCCGAATGCACCGGGGCCGCCTTCCCCATTCAAGCGGATTTGCGTGCCCACATCCACGCCGCCGGGGATTGTCACTTTCTTCTTCACATTCTTGCGTTCCAATCCATTGCCGCGGCAGGTCTTGCATGGCGATGAAATCACTTCTCCCCGGCCATTACAAGCTGGGCAGGCAGCAGTCTGAACCATCTGCCCCAGAAAAGTCTGACGCACCTGACGTACTTCACCCTGCCCGTTACAAGTGGAACATTTCACCGGCGATGTGCCAGGCTCCGCGCCATTGCCTTTACAGGTGGAACAAGTTTCTTCGCGCTGGAATTCAATTTCCTTATCCACGCCAAAGACGGCTTCTTCAAAGGTCAACGTAACCTGCATTTGCAAATCACGCCCGCGACGCGGAGAGTTGCGCGCGCGGCGACCCGTCGAGAATCCAAATCCGCCGAGAATTTCCTCGAACAGGTCACCGAAGTCCGCGGAATAATCGTGGAAGCCGCCGCTGCCCATGCCGCCGAGTCCCTCCTTGCCAAAGCGGTCATAACGCGCGCGCTTGTCGGAATCCGAAAGCACACCGTAGGCTTCATTGATCTCTTTAAACTTCTCTTCGGCGTGTTCTTCCTTACTCACATCGGGATGAAACTGGCGCGCAAGTTTACGGAACGCGACTTTGATCTCATCATCCGACGCGCCCTTTCCAACTCCAAGAACTTCGTAATAATCGCGATTGGTCATAATTTATTATGTCGTTGCGAGGAGGGCTCAGCCCGACGAAGCAACCCCCAACTCATAAGGAGATTGCTTCGGGCTGCCGCCCTCGCAATGACATCATTCCTTCACTTCACCATCGACAACATCAGGGCCAGCTTCTGGATTTGGATTAGACCCCGCTTCGCCCGGCCCTGCGGCCTGTCCCTGCTCATAGACGGAGGCTCCTATCTTTTGAATGGCCAGCCCCAACGCCTCCGTTGCGGCTTTGATCTGCTCCATATCCTCGCCCAGCGCCGCAGACTTGGCTTCCGCTATTTTGGCCTCAACTTCACCGCGGAGTTCCGCAGGTATTTTATCGCCAAACTCGCGCAATGACTTCTCTCCAGCATAAGCTGTATTATCCGCATTGTTGCGGGCTTCGATCAGGTCCTTGCGCTTGCGGTCTTCATCTGCGTGTGATTCCGCATCCCTGCGCATCTTCTCCACTTCAGCGTCGCTCAAGCCGGAAGAAGCCGTGATCGTAATATGCTGTGTGCGGCCAGACGCCTTATCCTTGGCGCTGACTTTCAAAATGCCATTCGCATCCACATCAAAGGTCACTTCGATCTGTGGGACACCGCGCATGGCCGGCGGAATTCCATCCAGGATAAATTTACCCAATGACTTGTTATCATGAGCCATTGGACGTTCACCCTGCAAGACATGAATCTCCACCTGTGTTTGGTTGTCAGACGCTGTGGAAAATGTCTGTGAACGGCGGGTCGGGATCGTTGTATTGCGTTCGATCTGAGCGGTTGCAACGCCGCCCAAGGTTTCAATGGAAAGTGTCAGCGGGGTAACATCCAACAGCAAAATGTCTTTGACCTCACCGCCCAGCACGCCCGCTTGAATCGCCGCGCCAATCGCGACCACTTCATCGGGATTCACGCCCTTGTGCGGGTCCTTGCCGAAGAACGCACGGACGCGGTCTTGAATGGCAGGCATACGAGTCATGCCGCCGACGAGGACGATCTCGTCGATGTTGCCCGCATTTAATCCAGCGTCAGACAATGCCTGTTTGACAGGAGCAATCGTTCGGTCGACAAGATCGGCTGTGATCTGTTCCAGCTTGGCGCGGGACATGGTCATCACCAAATGCCTGGGGCCGCTTGCATCCGCAGTCAAATAAGGCAGGTTGATCTCAGTCTGCATCATGGTTGAAAGTTCGATCTTCGCTTTTTCAGAAGCCTCTTTCAAACGCTGCAAGGCCTGACGATCATTGTGCAGGTCAATACCGTTATCTTTT
>JACRBH010000158.1 GCA_016234535.1 Chloroflexota bacterium | reverse complement strand
GCTGTTCAAGGCGGCGGTATCTTCGTCAACGGGTATGCCCGTTACCTGCAGATCACCAATAATATTCTGCAAAGCAATGGCGGCGCCTATGCCAGCGCGATTCGTCTTGGCACGCCAAATCTGCCCGGTGTATTTAATGACAGCCAGAACGACTCCATGCGAATTGCTAATAATCGCATCCTCGCCAACGGCGGTACGAACCTGGCTGGCGCAGTGGGTATTTTCTCTGGCACGGAAGGTTATGAAGTCGCGAACAATGATATTTGCGGTAACTTCTCTGCCGAATACGGCGGCGGTATCAGCCACTATGGTTTAAGCCCCAACGGAAAGATTCACCATAACCGGGTGTATTTCAATCGTTCATACGATGAAGGCGGCGGTATCTTTATCGCTGGCGAACTCCCCGCGAATCCCAACGATCTCTCCACCGGAGCCGGCCCTGTGGATGTGTACGCCAATCTCATCCAGGATAACCTGGCGAATGATGATGGCGGTGGACTGCGCTTCCTGATGGCAGGTAACTTCCAATACAACGTTTACAACAACATCATTGTCAATAACATCTCGACGCATGAAGGCGGTGGTGTTTCGCTGAACGACGCCCCTAATGTCCGCTTCTTCAACAACACGGTCATGAAGAATATCACGACAGCCACGGCAATGACCAGTAATGGTCAGCCAGCCCCGGCGGGTTTAGCCACCTCAAGAAACAGCAATTTGTTACAGGCTTCATTGCCCGTTGGATCACCTCTCTTCAGCGATCCGTTGCTGTTCAACAATATCTTCTGGGATAACAAGTCCGGGACATATGTCGGCAGTACAGTGGCAGGCATCGGTCTGGCGGGCGACCCGAATCCAATTAATTATTGGGACCTGGGTGTGTCCGATGGAATCGGTGATCTTTCCCCGACCAATTCCATCATGCAGACAACCCTTGGAACCAATGGATCTCCAACCAATCAGGTTGTCAATCCAAATGTAATCTCCACATACGATACAACAATTCGCGCGCTGCCCTGGCGTGGCAACCCCCGCTTTGTGGATATCCTGATGATCACAACAGATGCAACGCCGAACCTCCTTGGCGACTATCATATTCCAAGCACTTCGCTGGCGGTCAATGCAGGCGCGGCATCCAAGTCTGGTGTAAATGCGCCAACGAGTGACTTTGACGGGAACGCCCGCCCATCTGCTGGCGGATACGAAATCGGTGCTGATGAGACAGTATTGTCGGTCCTTTCGATTGTCCGTGCTTCTGCAACCAACCCGACTACGGCTTCAACTGTCGGCTTCACTGTGACATTCTCCAGCCCGGTAATAGGAGTGGATGGGTTTGACTTCAACCTTGCCACTACTGGAACAATCTCCGGCGCCTCGATCGTCAGTGTGGGCGGCACTGGTGCGACCCGCACAGTTACCGTCAATACCGGTACAGGTTCTGGCACGATTCAGTTGAACCTGACCGACAACGATAGCATCAGAGACACCACTCCCGCAGCCAACCGCCTTGGCGGAACCGGCGTGGGGAACGGCAACTTCACATCAGGCGAACTTTATACGGTTGATAGAACTCCACCGACAGTGCTCTCGATTGTGCGCGGCTCTCCAAACCCAACTGTGGCAAGCTCGGTAACTTTCACTGTGACGTTCTCTGAATCAGTGACGGGAGCTGATGGATTTGACTTCAGCCTGGTCAGCACTGGAACCATCGCTGGCGCCTCGATCACAAGTGTGGGCGGTACTGGCACGATCCGTACAGTCACGGTCAATACAGGCACGGGCTCCGGCACGCTGCGCCTGGACTTGGTTGACAACGACAGCATCCGGGATGTGGTCAATAACCGTTTGGGTGGAACTGGTTTGGGAAATGGCAACTTCACTGGCCAAACCTATACGATTGACAGGGATGCGCCGACAGTAGTGTCCATTGTGCGCACCAATCCGAATCCAACGGTCGCATCTGTTGTGAGCTTCACTGTGATGTTCTCTGAATCGGTGACTGGAGTTGATAAGTTCGACTTCAGCCTGGTAGGTGATGGGACTCTCGCTGGCTACTCGATCACGAGCGTGGGCGGTACTGGTGCAACGCGCACAGTCACTGTCAATACAGGTACAGGCTCAGGCTTGCTGCGTCTGGACCTGGTGGACAATGACACCATCAAGGATGCAACAGGTATCCGCCTTGGTGGAACCGGTGCGGGTAACGGTAATTACACCGGCCCAAGCTACAACGTTCGCTAATTAAAAGATGGGGGGCTGGGTTCATCCCAGCTCCCCAATAAATGACCGATCAAGAGGAGATATTATGAAAAAAAGTATGTTTACAGGTCGCGTTAGTCGGCGTGATTTCCTCAAACTCGCAGGCGCCGGACTCATTGCATCAGGTGGCGCGGGTCTGGTGAGCAAATTAGTTTCAGGTTTTATTTCGCCCGAGGCGATTGCCCTGGCGCAAGGTGAATTGCCGGATAAAGTTTTTGCTGGCACCGATGGCTGGATGTATCTTCCGCCATTGCCGACACCCTCGCCATTCCATCCGGATGACCTTTCACCGGACCCCGCTCTCTTTACCACGTATATATTTGGTTTCCGCGATCTTACAGGTCAGACCGAAGAACAGATGCTAAATCAGAAGATGAAAGCCCAGCATTCAGCTCCCATGTTCTGGCTTCAGGAAGGCGTGGAGTTCAAACTTCAATTGCGCAACCTGGGACTGGCAATGCGCCCTGATCTAACCGATGCGCACACAGTTCACTTCCACGGTTTCAAGAATGCCATTCCGTTCTTTGACGGCGAGCCTTCATCTTCCATATCCGTGCCGATGAATCGTTCCTTTACTTATGTTTATCGTCCGCATGACCCCGGCACTTATATGTTCCATTGCCATGTGGAGGATGTGGAACATGTTCAGATGGGCATGACCGGTTTGGTTTTCGTCCGCCCCGCGCAGGATGGTACTTCCTTTGTTTTTGGCGGCAGCCCATTTACAAAATTCGCCTATAACGATGGCGATGGCACTACCGGTTTTGACCGCGAGTTTGGTATGCACTTGAGCGAAATGTGGGTCGACTCGCACTGGGCTGACTCTCACATCCAACTGCCTGAATGGAGCGACTACAAACCGGATTTCTCCATGATCAATGGCCGTGTCTATCCAGACACGATCGCTCCCAACGGTCAGGGATATGACGTGAATGGTGATTTGATCGCCCCAGTTGGTCATCCCCGCCTGCAATATCAACCGATATCCTCACTGATCACATGCAACGCCGGTGAGAGTGTATTACTCCGGTTCACCAATCTGGGCTTTATGCAGGCGTCCATGACGCTTGACGGGATTCAGATGCGCGTGGTCGGCAAAGATGCCACCTTCCTGCGAAACGGCGCGACGGATATCAGCTACCTCACCAACACGATCACGATTGGCGCTGGTGAAAGTTTCGATACCATTTTTAAAGCGCCTGCTCATTCCGGCGGAGTTGGCCCGGACAAGTACCTGCTCTATAACCGCAATTTCGTCAGGTCTCATTCGGTTGGCGGCTTTGGTGAAGGCAAACAGATGACAGAAGTTCATGTCTATCCTGGAACTTTGCCCGCCCAGACCGAACCCAACACCTAGACCAGCAAAGGAAAAAGGAGATAACCATGCAAAAGCATTCCCTTTTGAATCCCAAAGTGCTGGCAATATTAGTATTGTTGCTGGCCTTGGTCGTATCGCTAATGCCGTTTGGAGGCCCCTCGGTTGCAAAGGCTCAGGGTCCGCAATCTGAAGGTATGGTCTGCACAAATGGCCCAAGCTTTAACCTCACATCTCATGATGGTTATATCGGCACACCCGATGGAAACGTTGTCTACATGTGGGGACTTTCCAGCGGTTCAGACTCGTTCCAATACCCGGGACCTGTGCTGTGCGTAACCGAAGGTGACACCGTCACCGTCATATTGCATAACACATTTGATCGCGACATTTCGCTCATCTTCCCCGGGCAGGAAAATGTCCTCGCTGATGGACAGCCCGACGGTCCGATTTTTAGCGGCGTTGATCTGGTCTCACTGGCCAAAGTAGCTCCAGCCAATGGCGGCAGCGTTACTTATAGCTTCGTGGCAAACGATCCCGGCACATTCCTGTACCAAAGCGGAACGGATCCCTCGATCCAGGTTCCCATGGGCTTGTTCGGTGCGATTGTTGTACGCCCTGCCCTGCACCCGGATTGGATTTATAACGATGCCGATTCAGCCTTCAACCCGAACCGTGAATACCTCTCCCTGCTCTCTGAGGTTGACCCCATCCTCAGCCAGAAAATGGAAGCGGGCTTGCCGTTCAATTCCAAGAACTACCATCCGCGTTATTGGTTTGTCAATGGCCGCGGTTTCCCAGACACCATCGCTCCCAACTACGCATCCTGGCTGCCTGGCCAGCCTTATGGTTCGCTGACGATGCTTGAGCCGTGGGAAGCCACCCTCAATCCGCTTCCAGCCGCCATACGATATTTGAGCGTTGGCAGTATTGACTATCCGTTCCATCCCCATGGCAACAACGTGAGGATCGTTGGACGCGATGGTATGCCGCTTGAAAGCGATACCCTGGAAAACCTGGCTTTCGACAAGTACTCCATTCCTGTTGGCCCCGGCCAGACCTGGGATGCGCTCTTTAGCTGGCACGATCCGGAAGCTTATAGTCTTGCCAACCCTGTGAATGTAACCTTCCCCAACATCATGGATATGTTCTTCGGCCCGCTCTTCGGCGGCAGCCCCTACCTTGGTGAACAGGGAGCCATTCCGGTTGGCGTAACCAGTCAAAATCAGTGCGGTGAGTTCTATCACATCGCTCATAACCATGCCTTGTACCAGATCACTTCCTGGGGCGTGGTGATGACGGGCATGGCGACATACACGCGCATCGACCCGCCCAATGGCTGTCCATAAGCAGGCTATTAGATTAGCAATGAGGAGATTTCTTATGAATACAAAAACATTGCCTCGGCTTCGAACAGGCCTGCTGTTACTGGGAATGATCTTTGCACTATGCGTTGCAGCGATCCAACCCCAGGCGGCATACGCCTCAGTATTACCCGGCACAACCTGCACCGCAGTGGGACTCGTCCGCACCTGCGATCTGTGGGCCACGACCGGCACGCTTACCCTGCCCGCAGGTTCCGTCCCTGCATCCGTTACGATCTGGGGTTATTCCGAAACTTCAACCCCTGATACCGCAACTCTTCCCGGCCCAACACTGATCGCTACGGAAGGTGAAACGCTTGAAATCAATCTGACCAACGGATTGAGCGAAGCAACCTCACTCTCCATTCGCGGACTCTCCGGTCCGTCAGATACCAGCGGCGCTGCACCGTCCGGTACAAAGACATACACATACGCCGACCTTCAACCTGGCACCTATGTATATGAAGCCGGCCCCACAGCCAATGGCGAGCGACAGATAGCGATGGGCATGTATGGCGTGTTGATCGTCCGCCCGGCCGGTTTTCCATTGCAGGCATACGGCTCCGCATCTGCATTTGACGATGAAGCTGTTCTGGTCACGAGCGAGATCGACCCCGCTTTGAATGCCGCTCCGGCCGCTTTCGACTTGCGCAATTTCGCTCCCAAATATTTTCTGTTCAATGGCAAGGCATATCCTGATACAACAACCATTGATACTGATGCGGGCCGTAAAGTCCTTCTGCGCCTCGTCAACGCCGGTCTGGAAAATCACTCAATTGGCGTATTGGGTTTGCGTTACAGCGTCCTTTCAATAGACGGCAAACCCTTTGCTCAACCTCATACCGCAGTGGCTGAAACACTGAGCGCCGGTCAAACAGCCGATGTTTTAGTGAGCATTCCAGCCGCCGCTCCGGCAGGCATGAAGTATGCAGTATATGACTCCAGCCTGCGCTTGTTGAATAACGGCCAGGGCTTCGGCGGAATGTTGACCTTCCTGACCGTTCCCGCCGCTGTGCCCGGCCCTGATATTACCGGCCCCTCAGCCAGTGGATTAACTCTCTCCCCCAATCCGTCCGATGGTTCTGGTCCGGTCGTCTTCAATGCGGCTGCGAGCGATCTTGCCAGCGGCGGCAATAATATCAGCGCGGCGGAGTATTTCGTTGGTGCGCCCGGAACAAGCGGTGCAGGTTTTGCGATGACCGCCACAGACGCCGCGTTTGATTCCGCAACAGAATCAGTTACGGCCACGATTGATCCGACGATCTCCGGTCTTAATCTTGCCGCGGGCATTCACAACATCTATATCCACGGTCAGGATTCAGCCGGTAATTGGGGTTCATTCAACTTCATTGCAATGAATCTTGATAAAGAAGGCCCGGCAACCGCCAGCCTGCAAGCCACTCCGAATATCAGCAAAGGCAATGTAGATGTTGCTTTGAGCGGCTCAGCCAACGACACTGCAACCGGCAATAGCAATATCCAGGCCGCAGAATATTTCATTGATGCCGCTGGCGCCAATGGCTCAGGTGCCTCCATGAACGTCAATCAAGTTGCGCCCATCGCATCGGTGACAGCCAGTATTCCTGCCGCGACTATCAATGCGTTATCGCAAGGAAATCACCAGGCGTTTATTCACAGCCAGGATGCCTTCGGAAATTGGGGCGCTTTCACATCGGTGCAGTTTAGTGTTGACAAGACCGGCCCGGCAACGAGCGGCCTGCTTCTCAGACCCAATCCTAATAACGGCGCTCTGGCGTACTCTCCATCCTTCCAGTCTGTGCGCCTCGATGCAACTTTCTCTGAACCCGGCGCCGGCCCTGTAACCTCAACTGTAGCCAATGCGGAATTCTTTATTGACGCAGTTGGCGCGGATGGCACCGGCATCCTGATGACGCCGAACGATGGCTTGTTCAACGGCGTTACTGAAAATGGATACACCTACATCCCGTTGATTACGGTCAACGCACTGGCTGAAGGTCCCCACCTCATTAGTGTCCACGGTAAAGATGCCGCTGGAAACTGGGGTCCGTTCACCACGACCACTTTGACCATCGATAAGACCGTGCCGACCGTGGTTTCGATCGTGCGCGCTTCTGCGAACCCGACCGGGGCTGCTACTGTGAACTTCACAGTGACATTCTCTGAAACAGTGCTGGGAGTGGACGGGTTTGATTTCAGCCTGACTCCTACCGGGGCTGTCACCGGCGCATCCATCGTTTCGGTGAGCGGAGTTGGCGTAACTCGCACAGTCACTGTCAATACCGGCACAGGAGCAGGCACACTGCGCCTGGATGTGACCGATAATGACACCATCAAAGACTCGGCCAGTAATCGCCTTGGCGGAACAGGCGCAGGCAACGGTAACTTTACAACTGGCGAGGCTTACACGCTCGACAAGCCGACAGTCGTTTCGATCAACCGCGCCTCTGCCAACCCCACAACTGCGGCCAATGTGAACTTCACGGTGACGTTCTCTGAAACAGTGACTGGCGTAAACACGGCTGACTTTAGCCTCACTACCACAGGCCTCGTTGGTGCTTCGATTACCAGTGTATCTGGAAGCGGCGCAACACGAACAGTAGCTGTCAACACAGGTACAGGCACTGGCACGATCCGCCTGGACCTTGTGGATGATGACACCATCATGGATACCTCAAGCTTCCGTCTTGGCGGTACTGGCGCAGGCAATGGTAACTTCGCCACGGGTCAGGTCTACTCAATTGACAGGACCGCGCCAACAGTCGTTTCGATAGTGCGCGCTTCTCCAAACCCAACAACGGCTTCCACGGTGAACTTCACGGTCACGTTCTCCGAATCAGTGATAGGCGTGGACCAGTTTGACTTCAGCCTGATCAATACGGGAACCATGACCGGTACTTCAATTATAAGTGTGGGCGGCGTCGGCATAGTTCGTACTGTCACCGTCAATACCGGCACAGGTTCTGGCACATTGCGCCTTGACCTGATCGACAACGACACCATTCGAGATTTAGCCGCCAACCGTCTCGGCGGATTGGGAGCTGGCAACGGCAACTATACGACCGGCCAAATCTATAATGTTCGATAGTCTGTAACTAAAAGACTGGAGGCTTTGAAATAATAAAAGCCTCCAGTTCACCAAAGTTCGCAAGTGAGAGACGGGATCATCCCCGTCTCTCCACGGAATTATTCGATTTTTTTATTATCGCTTTCAGCATCATGATTAAGGAGTAGGACAATGAAAAATAGAATTCTGCAATGGATCGCAATCATATTGATCGTTGTGACCGGATATTTGCACTTCATTACCGCGGCTGAAGAATATGTCGAAGCCGTTTACATGGGCTGGTTATTTTTCGCAAACTTCATCGGCGCGCTCGTCGCCGCAGTGGGAATTTTCCGCCGAAAATTATTGTCGGGATGGGTACTCGGAGCGATCATTACAGCAGGGTCGATCCTTGGATATATCCAAAGCAGGACATTCGGTATGCCCGGCATGGAAGTGGAGGGATGGATTCACCCAATCGGTCTGGCGGCAGTGGCAGTGGAGATTTTGTTCCTGATCGTCTTCGGTCTTGCGAAGCCCTGGGCTGATCCTGATATGAACGGAATTATTTCAACCTTCGGCAGTTCTTATAAACGCTTGTCAGCCAGCCCTGTCTTTTTCCCAGTGACTCTGGTTGTCATGATCTTGATTGGCTTCTTCTCGTATGGGCTTGGCACAAGAAGCAGCCATCCCGACCATCCCCTTCCAGAAACTGTGATCTCGGCCCAAACCCTTGAAGATGAGTATGGCATTGAAATGATGCTCGTCGCCGTGACAGCCGCCGGCGGATTGGTGGACGTGCGTTACAAAATCATTGACCCTGTAAAAGCCGCAAAGCTGGCAACAGAAGAGGATGGTATCATGCCGATGATCTACGTGGAAAACGGCGATATCATGCTCATGCCGGATGCGCACATGCGCACCCAGAAACTTGTCGCCGACCGCATGTATTTCACATTGATTCCAAATGCAAAAAACATAATCACGCGTGGAAGCTATGTGACCGTTGTGTTTGGCGATATTGCGCTCGAACCGATGACCACACAATAAACTCTATCGGAACGTCTCGAAGGTTATCCTCAGGCGCTCAAATTGTTTGACTGACGTTACGCAGTTCAGCCTGTAGCGCGACACATTGTCCCCGTATGAGGGGATGTCGCCTGCTTTGCGAGACTGCGAAGCGTCTCGCGCTACCGCGTAAGGTGAGTCAATAACTCTTCCGCAGCTAAAAAGGTATATGAAAAGAATAAGGGCTTTTATTCTAATATCGCTCATATTGCTTGGGTTGGCTGTTCCCGCAAATGCGCGGGCAAAAAAAGCGCCTCCGTCATGGCATATCCTGACGGAGGTGTCAAATAAAATCCCGTCATCTGTGCGGGAAAAAATGGATCAACTTAAAGCGGATGAGACCATGACAGTCATCATCCGCTTGCGGCAGCAGGCGGATATTCAACAGACAAATAACTTAAACCGCGCCGAACAGCTTTCCAAGGTAATCGATGCATTGAAAGTAACAGCAGATGATACTCAATCTGCTGTTACTTTATTTCTTCGCGCACGGAATAAAGGGGGCGCAGTCAAAAGTTTTACCTCGTTTTGGATATTCAACGGTTTCTCGGTCACTGCCAACGCGGCCACGATCATGGATCTGGCAGCCCTCCCTGATGTTCATTCGATATCCCTCGATGCAATCGATATTGTCCCCGCCGATTCCGGGCCGCTTACCCTGAGCAATCCAGAGCCGAATATCTCCCTCGTTTCAGCGCCGGCAGTTTGGAACCTGGGGTATACCGGCCAGGGTGTGGTTGTCGCCGCATTGGATAGCGGGGCTGACTCAAATCACCCGGACTTGCTTGGCCGTTGGCGCGGCGGCACGAATAGCTGGTTCGACCCATTTGGGCAGCACCCGAATTTCCCAATTGATTTGAGCGGACACGGTACTTTGACAATGGGTGTGATGTTGGGCGGTGATGCCGGCGGCACTTCGGTTGGCGTGGCTCCGGGCGCGCAATGGATCGCCGCCAGAATATTTAATGACCAGGGCAGTTCAACAGCCACCGCCATCCACCAAAGTTATCAATGGCTGCTTGACCCTGATAATAATCAATCCACTGCCGACGCGCCGCAAGTGGTCAATAATTCATGGACGTTCGCGGTCCCGGGCTGCAATCTTGAATTTGAACCTGATCTTCAAATACTTCGTGCGGCCGGTATTTTGCCTGTGTTTGCCGCCGGAAATGGCGGCCCGAATGCAAATACAAGTTACAGCCCGGCCAACAACCCCTCTGCATTTGCGGTTGGCACCATAAATAACAGCAGCATCATTTATGGGCTGAGCAGCCGCGGTCCCTCAACCTGCGGTGATTCCACTGAAGTCTTCCCGGATATGGTCGCGCCGGGTGTTAATGTCAACTCGACGGACCTGGGCGGTTTCTATTCCACATCTTCCGGCACTTCAATATCTGCGCCGCATGTATCCGGCGGACTGGCGCTATTACTCTCAGCGTTTCCAAACCTTTCTGCGTTACAGCAAGAAACCGCTCTGCGATCGTCAGCGGTTGACCTTGGCGCAACCGGCCCCGATGATATTTATGGTTACGGCCGCCTTGATTTATTGAGCGCTTACAATGCCGTTGATATTACCGGCCCAGCCGCCGCTGGTTTATCTCTTTCACCAAATCCATCCAACGGCTCGACAAACATCAACCTCAATGCGTCCATAAGCGACGTATCGAGCGGCGGAAATAATATTATTGCGGCGGAATATTTTGTTGACGCCGCTGGCGCGAACGGCGCCGGGTTTGCGATAACTGCATCAGACGCTGGATATGATTCTTCTACAGAATCAGTTTCGGGGTCGATTGACCCGACCGGTCTAACATCGGGCAATCATGATATTTATGTGCACGGTCAGGATTCAGCCGGTAACTGGGGCCCATTTTCCATCATTACCCTCGTGATGGATTTGACTGCGCCCACCGTTGTATCGAGCGTGCGCGCCGGGGCCGTAAACCCCACTGATGCGGCAAATATAGATTTCACAGTAACCTTCTCTGAGCCTGTGACCGGGGTGGATGCCAGTGACTTTTTGCTGACGACAACAAGCGCATCAAACGTAACCGTGAGCGGACTCAGCGGCACGGGCAGTATCTACACTGTGACAGTTGACACCGGCAGCGGAAACGGCACGATCCGCCTGGATGTAGTGGATGATAATTCAATCATGGATGCCGCGGCTTCTTCCCTGGGCGGGGCGGTTGTAGGAGATGGCAATTTCGCTGGCGGTGAGATTTATACAATCATCAAGTCGGCCACATTCTCCGATGTTCCGTTATCCTATTGGGCCAGCGCGTTTATCGAACGTTTATATATCGCCGGGATTACCGGTGGGTGTTCAACTTCACCGCTGATGTATTGTCCTGAGACCCCGGTAACGCGCGCCCAGATGGCGGTCTTTCTATTGAAAGGGATTCATGGCTCAAGCTATACGCCGCCTCCCGTGGATGCCGGCACGGGCTTCAACGATGTATCCGCGGGACATTGGGCGGCGGCTTGGATCAAACAACTCGCTGTTGAAGGCATTACAGGTGGATGTGGCAATGGCAATTACTGTCCGGAGGCAACCGTTACACGGGCTCAAGTGGCGGTCTTTTTGTTGAGAGCCAGATACTCCTCGGCCTACAATCCGCCCTCTGCCACCGGCGTCTTCACGGATGTTCCTGTGGGATATTGGTCCGCGGCCTGGATCGAGCAACTTGCTGCCGAAGGCATTACCGGCGGTTGCGGCCCTGGAACGTATTGCCCGGAAAGCCCGGTCACCCGGGCGCAGATGGCAATCTTTTTAGTAAGGACTTTTAATCTTCCATAGTTTGAAAATTAACCCAAGTCGCTACCTTGAAGTTGTTTTCTTGTGTTTGCGAACCTCATTAATAACTCACGTTACGCAGTCCAGCCTGTAGCGCGAGATTTATGTCGCCCATTTTGCGAGATAAATCTCGCGTTACTGCGTAAGGTGAGTTAATAACTCACCTTACGCAAAAAAGTTGGACTGCGGACTTTAGTCCGCGTTTTCGGCAAGAAGCGGACTAAAGTCCGCAGTCCGAACAAAAAACGGGCTTCTCGAAGAAAACTGCGTAAGGTGAATTAATAAACCAGACCAGCTTGGAATAATCCTTGCCTTTTACGCATCCGTCAATAACGGAATGGAGGAACAGTTCTTATTCCATTCATGACCTGTTTTAAGTACCCGTTTGGGTAATAGACTTACCCGCAGCCTCACCCATATAATCTTACTAACTGACATACGCACCCCGGCTTGTAGCGCGACATTTATTATGTCGCGCTACAGTGTAAGGTGAGTTACCAAACAAGATCAAACAATTCATTGTAAGGAGAAGGTTATTCATGGCTAAAACAATCAAGGAAGTTTTGGAATTGGCAAAAGGCGTTCAGGTTGTTGACCTGCGCTTTATTGATTTACCCGGAACATGGCAGCATTTCACCATGCCGGTTGAGCGCTTGACCGAGGATTTTTTCAGCGAAGGGATTCCCTTTGATGGCTCATCCATTCGCGGCTTTCAGGAAATCCATGAATCAGATATGCTCCTCAAGCCCGATCCAGACACCGCCTTCGTTGACCCGGTGGCGATAACCCCCACCCTCGTCATTTCCTGCAATGTGTTCGACCCGATGACCGAGGAAGCCTATTCACGCGATGCGCGTTATGTGGCGCAAAAAGCCGAGGCGTACTTAAAGAGCACGGGACTCGCCGACACAGCCTACTTCGCGCCCGAAGCGGAGTTCTTCGTCTTCGACGGCGTGCGCTATACATCCACGCCGCACGAATCAGCCTTTTCCATCGAATCGGAAGAGGGCTGGTGGAGCAGCAACCGCGCAGGTAATTTGGGCGGACAGATCCAGCCCAAACGCGGTTACTTCCCAACCGCTCCGACCGATACGCTTCAGGAACTTCGCAACAAATTCATGCTCGCCATGCAAGCCGCCGGTGTCAAAATGGATTTGCATCATCACGAAGTCGCCACTGCCGGTCAGAGCGAAATGAGCATGACCTTCACCACGCTCACCCGCATGGCTGATGATCTTCTGCTCTACAAATACATCATCAAGAACGTGGCCCGTCAGCACGGCAAGACCGTCACCTTCATGCCCAAGCCGATCTTTGGCGACAATGGTTCTGGTATGCACGTTCACTCCTCATTGTGGAAGGGCGGCGCCAACGTCTTCTACGATGCGGCCGGTTACGCCGGCCTCTCACAGACTGCCAAGTATTACATCGGTGGTTTGCTCAAACATGCTCCTGCCTTGCTTGCGCTCACTTCCCCGACCACCAACTCCTACCGCCGCCTCGTGCCCGGTTACGAAGCGCCCGTCAACATCGCCTACTCACAGCGCAACCGCTCCGCGATTTGCCGCATCCCGGCCACCAAGAGTTCCAAGGCCAAGCGCGTTGAATTCCGCGCGCCCGATGCCACCAGCAATCCATATCTTGCTTTTGCCGCCATCCTCATGGCAGGCCTCGACGGTGTGTTGAACAAGATCGATCCCGGTCAGCCTCAGGATCGCGATCTTTACGAGTTGCCCGCTGAAGAGAAGAAGCTCATCCAGCAGGTTCCAAGCTCCCTTGGTGAAGTGCTCAACGCGCTCGAAGCCGATCACGCGTTCCTGCTTCAGGGCGGTGTCTTCACTCCAGACCTGCTTGAGGAATACATCAAGTACAAGCGCGTTTATGAAGTGGATGCCATTCGACTGCGCCCGACCCCGCACGAATACGTCATGTACTTTGACGCCTAGCCGACTGTAAGCCGCTTCCCCGCTTCGCTCCTACACCGACAGCTGGTTGCAGACCATTGGGCTTGCAACTGGCTGTTGTGTTTTTCTTCTAACTGTAGGGGCGGGGTCACCCCGCCCCTACAACACCAAGACCACCATGCACACTCCACTCCTTGTCTCCTCCTTCATCCTCGCCATTTCATTCTGCGCCCCGCCCGGCATCATCACCGCCGAAACCGTCCGCCGCGGATCGGCCCGTGGATTTATCCCTGCCTTGTACGTTCAATTCGGTTCATTGGTCGGCGACACAACCTGGGCGATCATCGCGCTGACAGGCCTGGCCTTCCTCATTCAAAATAATATCGCAAAGACCATCCTGAGCTTGATCGGTATTCTTCTGATGCTCAAACTTGCATGGGACGCGTTCAAGGATGCGAGCAATGGCAGGGGAGTGGATGTTTCAGTGTCCGCTTCCACACGCGGAGATTTCGCCAGCGGCGCATTTCTTTCCCTGGGCAATCCGCTCAACATCGTGTTTTGGACCGGCCTTGGGACAACCGTATTCGCCTCCATCAGCGGCGGACCGCAGCCGATTCACTTCGCCGTCTTCTTTGCTGGCTTTCTCGCTGGCGCAATCCTGTGGTGTTTCTTTATTGCCGGGTTGGTGGCATGGGGCAAACAATGGATGACTCAAAATTTCTTCCGCTGGGTGAACTTAGCTTGCGGAATTGTGCTGATTTATTTCGCTGTTCAACTTGGACTGCAAACCGCGCAGAGTTTGATTTAGTTACTCACCTTACGCAGTGTCGTTCTGAAGTGACACTCTCTGGCACTGCCCGCCACTATAGTCCCCGAAGCGGAGCGAGTGGGAGGGCAAGTGTGCGCCGTTACTAGGGAATAAGAATCTGTAGCGCGACATTTATGTCGCTTGGCTTTGCAGGGCGACATAAATGTTGCGCTATGAAAGCCGCTCTTGTTTCGCTGTGATATGGCGTAAGACAAGTAAGCAAATAGTTTGCATGGATTACAATAGATTAACTTTAGAATCATTTCAATGGAAACAAACCCACCCTCTCCCGAAA
Organism: Chloroflexota bacterium; assembly: GCA_016234535.1. Classification (GTDB taxonomy): domain Bacteria; phylum Chloroflexota; class Anaerolineae; order Anaerolineales; family Villigracilaceae; genus Villigracilis. The sequence continues at coordinate 39,990 of JACRBH010000158.1, read as the reverse complement.
TAAACGAAGCGCAGCTGCTTGAAGTCCTTGCCAGCCTGAACCAGATCAGTGATGCCATCAACCACATCGGTCCCGGCGATGCGGGAAACAGCGGCGTCAGTTTGCAGTTGATCGTGGAAAGCGCCATCCGGGTTGTGCCCGGGTCGTCGGCTGTGATCTATACGTACGATCAGGCCACGGGTAGATTCGAAGCGGAGTCGCGAGTCTCTGCCCAGGCTGAGGGACATGCCCTTTCCACAAATCCAGCTTGCGTGGATGATGCGCCGCGTCCCGACGGGATTGGGATTCGGACCATTCAGCGCAGGCGTCGAACATTATCGTATGAAGAGCATGATCTAGATATTCATCCCTATTACGCGGCTTTGGGTGTAAATGCAGTTGGTTGTTTCCCGTTGATCGTTGCCGAACAGGCTGTGGGGATACTGTATATTTATTTATATGAAAAACGCGAGTTCACGAAGCTCGAACAATTGATGCTGGATAACTTCGTCAATCAGGCGGCAATGGCCATTTATCATGCGCGGCGTTTGACGGGGGTGCATCGCGATCTGGCGCGCAAGGAGGATGAGTTAAGCCGCCTGCATCGGGCAGGTTTGATCATCTCATCACGTTTACGATTGAAAGAAACACTTGAGTCGATTTTGCAACTGGCGCTCGAAGTGACCAATGCCCGTTATGGAATATTTCGTCTGCTGGATAAGAGCGGGGAATTCTTGATTACCAGCGCGGTGGGCGGCAGCCACATGGATCGTCCCATCATTGAAAAGATGCCCTTGAATGGAAATAGTGTGATGGCTCACGTGGCGCGCACCAGACAGCCGGTGCTCATCCCGGATTTGCGCATGGAGCCCTGGGCGCATATATATTATCCGCTTGATTCTGGTTTGAAAATGCTTTCCGAACTGGCCGTCCCGCTTGTCAACTCCAGCGGACGATTGGAAGGCGTGCTTAATCTGGAAAGCCCGCACGTTGGCGCATTTTCTGAAGATGACAGCCACATGCTGCAATCACTGGCAACTTACGCCGTCACTGCGATTCAGGAAGTGAGATTGCTGGATGCTTTGCAGGAAGCGGCGCAGTTGCTCATCTCACAACCGAGCCTGAAAGTACTCGACCAGCTATGTGCGATGGCAAATGACCTGCTCAATTCATCGTCGAGCGCAATTTGGTTGAACAACGAGCAGGGACAATTGCAACTCGTAACATCCAATGGCGGGCTTAAACATGCCGGCCCGGTATTGGAAGTGGATTCTTCCAACACCTTGATACTGCCGCTTTTGATGGGGGATGATGCAAAGGCGTTGGGAATGTTTGGGGTGTTCTATGCAGATACGGGCGGAGGCGAAGCGAGAAGCGCGAAGTCTGAATGGGATAAAAAAGTATTGACATGTCTCGCCAATTATGCAGTGCTTGCTGTTCAGAATGAGTCGCATCAACAGGCTTTACGCATATCACAGGAACAGCATTGGACCGCCGAAACCTTTGCGGCAGTCGGCGATATTTCCGCGAACCTGCTGCACAACATGAACAATAAAGTTGGCGTTATACCGGTGAGGATTCAAGCCATTCAGGATAAATATCGTCAAACACTCGAAAATGATCCCTATCTCACCAAGGGCCTGAGCGAGATCGAACGCAGCGCAATGGAAGCGATGCAGATCGTGCAGGAAAACCTCTCGCACTTGCGTCCCATTCGCATGGAAAAAGTCCGCATTGCGTCCAGTGTCTCAGATGCAATTCGCGAAGTGCAGCTTCCCGCTGGCATTCAGATTCGAGTGGACGGTCTCGATGATCTGCCAATGGTCACCGCAGGCGGGCAAAGCCTGACGTTTGTATTCAAGAACTTAATTGAAAATGCAAACGCCGCAATGAATGGAAGTGGAAATATAAACATTCATGGTGTGGCCGGCCCTGAATGGGTGGAAGTATCCATCATCGATAACGGCCCCGGCATCCCGCCCGAATTGCACAACCAAATTTTCGAATTGAATTTTACCGGGCGCGCGGGCGCTCAGCCCGGTAAATTGGGTTTTGGCCTTTGGTGGGTAAAAACACTGATGACCCGCCTCGGTGGTTCTGTGACGGTTGAAAGTGACGGCCAGCATGGCGCGGCTTTTGTATTGCGCCTGCCGCGGGCGGAGAAACCATCATGACCGCACAAGTCCTGCGCGCGCTGGTTGTGGAAGACGATCATTCATGGCAGCAGATCTTAAGTGAAATACTTTCAGATTGCAGCCTGGCAGTGGATGTTGCCGGGAGTTTGGATGAAGCCACCCTCAGCCTTAAATCCCAGCCGCATCGCGTCGCCGTGGTGGACCTTTCGCTTTCGCCGAACGACCACAATAATTATGATGGCCTGCGCGTATTGGATGCGGTCCGCCGCCTTGACCCCAATTGCCGCACGATCCTTCTCACTGGATTTGCAACCGTCGAACTGGCCGTTACTGCGCTCACAGATTATGGCGCTTTTACATTTCTTCGCAAGGAGAGTTTCCACCGTAGTCAGTTTCGTGACATCGTTTACAGAATCCTCGTCAGTCCGCCGAATCTTTCCGCGCCGACGCCTGCTTCTGCTGCGACAGCATCTTCTTCCGCTGTGAAAGGTCAGGCCGCCCCGCAGAAACTTCCCAATGAAAAGGCGCTTGTCGTGGAAGACGATGCCGGCTGGAGGAGCATTCTCGAAGAACTCTTAAGTGACGCGGGCTTTCAAGTGCGAACCTGCGCAGGGTTCGGCGATGCTTTTGGATATCTTCGCCGCGAAAAATTCACCCTGGCTGTGATAGACCTGTCCTTGCAGGGCAGTTCATTGGATCATCCGAATTTGGACGGCTATCAATTGCTCACTACTGCCCGCGCGGAAGGTATTCCCGCGATTGTTGTCAGCGGCATTACCGAGCCTGAAGAGATCCAGCGGATTTATTCGGAATATTCGATATCCGCGTATGTTGAAAAACAAGCCTTTGACCGTGCGGCCTTCCGCCGTTTGGTCGAAGAGACCCGCCAGGCACAGTTCTCGTCGAGTGAATTAAGCGCCCTCACAGACCGCGAACGCGAGGTGCTGGATTTATTGGCCCAGGGTTTAACCAACAAGGAAATTGCAGAGAAGTTATATATCACCACAAATACAGTAAAAAGACATTTGAAGGCAGTCTTTGAAAAACTGGATGTTCACACACGTTCTGCCGCCACAGCCAAAGTTGCCGGAGATAACAGACCTCTTGCATAAGGTGGTTATGTAACTGACGTCACGCAGTCCAGCCTGTAGCGCGACACATTGTCCCCGTATGGGGGTTTATGTCGCCCATTTTGCGAGACTGCGAAGCGTCTCGCATTACCGCGTAAGATGAGTTATGTAAATGTGCCGCTCCTCGTTGTTTGAGGGGCGGCACATTTTGTTTGGTAGGCAAGCGCAGCGTTTATATGCAGATATGCCGTCAATCAACTATGCATTCTTGTTTTTGTTGTAAACATCAAATAAAACCGCAAGCAATAACACGATGCCTTTGACAACTTTCTGCCAGTCGATTCCAACTCCCATAATAGACATGCCATTGTTCAAAACGCCGATGAGAAAGGCTCCGACTAATGCGCCGATGACTTTACCGACGCCGCCCATTGGTGATGCGCCTCCGATGAAACAGGCGGCGATAACATCCAATTCCATACCGTCCCCGGCATTGGGTGTGGAGCTATTTAAACGGGCCGCAACGATCAAGCCCGCCAGGGAAGCCAGAACACCCAAATTGACAAATGTATAGAATAACAAACGCGGCGTATTGACACCCGAAAGTCGGGCTGCTTTTTCATTGCCGCCCATGGCATAAATCCGACGGCCGATTACCGATGAAGTGGTGATGAAGGCATAAAATGTAATCAGCACAAAAAGAAGAACAAGCACATTTGGAAGGCCTTTGTAGGAAGCCATCAAATAGCAAAATCCCATGACCGCCGCGGTAATCGCAATATTTTTGATGACAAAAAAATAGAATGGGGTTACTTCAAAGCCGTATTTTTGCTGGTTTTTCCTGTTACGCATATCCAGCCAGATTAATAATACTGAAAGTATTGCCCCGATCAGCATGGTGGTAATATGAAACCCATCATAGTGAAAAAAGTCTGGAATAAACCCGGAACTTATATTTTGAAATCCTCTTGGAAAAGGCCCCACCGACTCTCCCCGAAGCAGGGCTATGGTTAAACCGCGAAAGATCAACATGCCTGCCAGGGTAACTATGAAGGCTGGGATTTTTAAATATGCGACAAAATAGCCGTGGAAAGCGCCAATCGCTGCGCCGAGCAGCAGGGAAATTGCGACAACCAAAACCCAATTGAAATCATATCGGACGATCAGCACGCCCGCAAGCGCGCCAATAACAGCGACAACCGAACCTACAGACAGGTCGATCCCGCCAGTGATGATAATCAACAGCATACCCATCGCCATGGTGATGACATAACTGTTCTGTAGAACAAGGTTGGTTATATTCACAGGCTTCATCAGTACGCCCTTGGTCTGAAACTGGAAGAACGCCATGACCACAATAAGCGCGATCAACATGCCATATTCGCGAACATTGTTTTTGAAAAGCGTTGACAGAGTTTTCATTGTTCCACTACCTCTTGTTGTGTCATAATATATTTCATTACTTTTTCCTGAGACGCTTCGCTGGCCGGCATTTCACCGACAATTTTGCCGTCGCGCATTACATAAATGCGATCGCAAATCCCCAAAATCTCCGGCAATTCTGACGAGATCAGGATGATCCCCTTTCCTTCACTTGCCAGGCGATTGATAATGGTGTAAATCTCGAATTTCGCCCCAACATCGATACCGCGCGTAGGTTCGTCAAGGATTAGAATTTCCGGGCTTGCAAACAGCCATTTGCTAAGCACAACTTTTTGTTGATTGCCGCCGGAAAGATTAAGAGCCAGCTGCTGAATGCTGGAACACTTAATATTAAGTCTATCTCGATATTCACTGGTAACCCTCATTTCTTGAGGCTCATTGATCACTTGACGACTGGAAATTTCCTCCAAATTTGCCAGAGTAATGTTGTTTTTGACTTCCTGGATCAGGACCAGTCCATACGCTTTGCGGTCTTCAGTTGCATAAGCAATTCCGTTGTCAATGGCTTTATCAATGGTGCTGATATCTATTTCATTCCCATGTCTATATGCGGTACCGCTAATACGTGTGCCATAGGCATGACCAAAAATGCTCATCGCCAGTTCGGTTCTCCCGGCTCCCATTAATCCTGAAAGCCCGACAACTTCGCCCTTACGGACAGATATATTCACATTAGTACTTACTTTACGATCCTCATGGATTGGATGATAGACATTCCAATCACGCACTTCAAAAATAACTTCTCCAATATTCTTTTCACGCGGAGGGAAGCGGTGTGTCATATCGCGCCCAACCATGCCGCGAATAATGCGGTCTTCTGTAATTTTATCTTTCTTGCAATCCAGTGTTTCGATCGTGGCGCCATCGCGAAGGATCGTGATGGAATCAGCCACTTTGTTGACCTCGCTTAATTTATGAGAAATTAAAATCGAGGAAATACCGTGCTCTTTGAATTGGAGCAATAGCTCAAGCAGTTTTTCGCTGTCGTTTTCATTTAGGGAGGCTGTGGGTTCATCCAAAATAAGCAGCTTAACTTCTTTTGCCAATGCTTTGGCAATTTCAACCAACTGCTGTTTGCCCACGCCCATATTTGTGATCAGTGTATTAGGTGACTCGTGCAAACCCACTCTCTCCAGCAATTCTGCGGTTTTGGAAATGGATTCGTTCCAATCAATTATGCCGTTCTTAGCGCGCTCATTGCCGAGAAACATATTTTCTGCTACGGAAAGAAAAGGAATTAATGCAAGTTCCTGATGGATGATGACAAGTCCAACTTTTTCAGATTCTGTGATGTCTCGAAACCGGCATTCCTCGCCTTGAAAGTAGATTTCTCCATGATATGTTCCGTATGGATATATGCCGCTTAACACCTTCATCAGGGTTGATTTTCCCGCCCCGTTTTCCCCCACCAGAGCGTGGATCTCTCCCCGAGTCACGCTAAAACTTACATTATCAAGCGCTTTTACGCCTGGGAATGTCTTCGTAATGTTGCGCATTTCCAAAATGACGTCAGACATAATTTACTCGTCCTTGACCTGCATAATGTGAAATATTAATTTGAGTGCAATTTTATTACAACATGACAATTTTTCAAGGGAACATTTTCCTTGATGCCAGATTATTCAACTATCAGTATTAGGAAACGACGGTAACTATTTTTAAATGTATTAGACGCTCTCCTGTATGCAGTTTATGGAATAAAAAACATCCTCTCCGTATAAAAAGGGAAGTGTGTGAGGGCAGAAATGCCCTCACACACCGAGTCTAAAAGGACCTATTTCAGATCTTCAGCCTTGATATAGCCACTATCTACCAATTCTTTCTGGTAATTGTTAATGTCAATGCTAATAGGGATCAGCAAATAGGAAGGCACAACCTTGACGAGGTTGTCATAGGTTGTCGTGTCATTGATTTCAACTGTCTCACCTTTCAGAGCCTGATCGGCCATCTTGGCGGCCTGCTTGGCAAGAACGCGTGTATCCTTGAATACGGTGTAACGCTGTTCGCCGGCAATGATAGACTTGACGGAGGCAACTTCTGCATCCTGGCCTGTTACAACAGGGCACGGAAGTTCAGGCGTGCAATAACCAACGCCCTTCAGTGAGGAGAGAATGCCAATGCTGAGACCATCATAGGGTGAAAGCACACCATCGACTTTTTTGTCGGTATAGAACGCGCTCAAAAGGTTGTCCATGCGGGCCTGGGCAGTTGCGGCAAGCCAGCGCAAAGTACCGACTTTGTCCATGCCCATTTGTCCACTTTGGATGACAATCGTACCGTCGTCGATGAAGGGTTGGATAACGGACATGGCGCCATCATAGAAGTAGAAAGCGTTCGTGTCGTCGGGAGAGCCGCCGAAAAGTTCAACGTTGAAGGGGCCAACGCCAGCGGGGGCTTTTTCGCCGGGTTTCAGGCCGAGGCCTTCGAGGAGCTGGGTGCCCTGAATAACGCCCACACCGAAGTTATCGAAGGTGGCGTAATAGTCAACATTCGCGGTCTTGGTGATCAAGCGGTCATAGGAAATTACAATGGCGCCGCTATCATGTGCTTTTTGGAGAACGTCGGAGAGGGTTGTGCCATCAATGGCTGCAATAACGAGAACCTTGGCGCCCTTGGTGACCATATTTTCGATCTGGGCCAATTGGTTGGGGATGTCGTTGTCAGCAAATTGCAGATCGGTATCGTAACCCATGGCTTCGAATTCTTTAACCATGCTCTCGCCATCAGAGATCCAGCGGGTTGAGCTCTTTGTTGGCATGGAAATGCCAACCAGTAATTTGTCGGCGGCAGGGGCATCACCAGCGGGGGCTTCGGTAGCGGCTGCAGTGCCACAAGCTGAAAGAACGAGACTCGCCAAAACCAATACAGCTAGAAGATTGTAAAACAATTTTTTAGACATTTCTTCTCCTTAATGTTGTTATAAGATGTTATGTTGGCGTACTAATTTGGTAAGAGAAAAATAACCATCTGAAATGGCGATGGTACCATCTCACCTGGGAGCATGCACATCAGACGCCAATGTACTGTTGTGCGCTTCCTTCCTGCGTATACTTTTTACTTCCCTTTCGTCTCACCTCCTTCAAATACCGTTCCATTTTTCACCAGTGTGTACAAATAATGGAACGAGATGGAAATATGATTGATCTTACTTTGAACTTTCACGAACAATAAGAGTCGGTTGTATAAACCTTGATTGTGCGATAACAGGTTGATTTACTTGTCGGGCCTGGATCATTTCCACTACATTTTGAACTGCCTGCTCCCCAAGCAGCTGAAGATCTTGAGAAATTGTTGTTAGCGAGGGATGAAAATAGGCCGACTCATGGATATTGTCAAAGCCGACTACTGCCAATTGATCGGGGATATTGATACCCCGTCGGTAGGCCTCGCGCAAAACACTCAATGCCATTTGGTCGTTGGCAACAAAAACCGCATCCATTTCCGGAAATGACTCAAGCAATTGAATAAATGCTTGTTCTCCGCTGGAAGATGACCAATTGCCTTCTGTAAAATGTTTTTCTGAAGTATCGATACCTGCGGCTTTCAACGCTTCATGCCAGCCGCGTTTGCGCTCATCAGCTTCCCACCAGGTTAGCGGTCCGGAAATATGTCCAATTTTCTTCCGGCCACAGTCCAATAAGTGCTGTATTGCCATCACCGCACCCCGGAAATTATCTGTTGTAATACTGGGGATGCCTTCGCGAGGTCGCATGGCGAGAAAGACTACGGGCACGGGGATTTTATTCATGCGCTCTTCGACCCAGGCGTGGTTGTCACCAATTTCCGGCGCCACCCATACGATCCCATCCACCTGACGGGCAAGCAGTGAATCAATTACATCATCAATTCTATTTGTATTGAAATTATCGAGTTCCTTCATCAGAAGCATGTAACCGAGTTCATCTGCTTTATCGGCTACGCCGTTAAGGGTACGAGATGGACCTATATATTTCAACCCAAATGTGACTACACCCAAAGTGTAGCTGCGCTGCTGAATTAGACTGCGGGCAAGAGTGCTGGGGCGGTAGCCCAGTTGTTCCACCACTGCTTCCACACGTTGGCGAGTTTCCCCCGAAACATATGAAAACTTGTTCATCACGCGCGATACTGTCTGTGTAGAGACACCTGCCGCTTGTGCTACATCTTTTATCGTGACACGTTTTCTTCTGTCAGGTAGAATCATTTTTATTTCCTTGCATTTTTGATATTATGTTATCGATAACATGTTATCGATAACATAATATCAAAAATGCTTATCAAAGTCAAGAGGAAATTTTGCCGCAGTCGGGCTTTTGAATTGCGCGAAAATCCACTTTTTTCACCGTGCCTTTGAATTAAATAACTCACCTTACGCAGTCCAGCCTGTAGCGCGACATTTATGTCACCCATTTTGCGAGATAAATCTCGCGTTACCGCGTAAGGTGAGTAAATAAAATTCTCTGTCACTCGTCTGACAGAGAAAGGGAGTAATTTTTATATGGGGTATAAGTTTTCCCCAGATGTTGAAGGAATATAACCAATAAAAGTGGATTATGTCTTCTGGATTTCGATCAGCCCCAGGCGCAATGCCGCAAGCACGGCTTGTGCGCGGTTAGGCTGCTTCATTTTTTCGAGAATATTTTTTGCGTGACTTCTGATCGTCTCTTCACTGACACTTAATTGCATGGCAATCTGGCGATAGGTATTCGATGTAGCCATCCATTCGAGCACCTCATGCTCACGCGGAGTCAACGAAACCGGCCGCGCAGGTTGTGTTTGCATCCGCGCCAGGACTTTCTTCATCACATTGGGGTGAAGATATGCCTCGCCATGTATCACCGCATGTATAGCGCGCACCAATTCGGCAGGTTCAATATTCTTAAGCACATAGCCTTCAATTCCTGCTGCCACGAGATCAAAAACACGGTCATCAACTTCTGTTCCAGTCAACATCACTACCTTGATTCTAGGATTTGACTTCCTCAGTGCAAGCGCCATTTCCTGACCATCCATTTCAGGCATGATCAAATCAACGAGGATGATATCCGGCTGGAGCCTTTTCGCTGTCTCCAGGCCGACTCTTCCATTCTCCGCTTCGCCGACTACCTCCAGGTCTGCTTCCAGACGAAGAACCATTGCCAACCCTTTGCGGACCACGGCATGGTCATCTACGATTAAGATGCGAATCGGCTCAGGCATGGTGATGTTGTCCCATGACGGGAAGGCGGATCAAAATTCGCGCGCCGGCATTTGGCTGGCTGATGATCTCGCAGTCGCCGCCCATGGCACGCGTCCGTTCCTGTATGCCATGCAGTCCAAAATGCTCACGATTAACACTTCGGGATAATGCGATAGTGGGATCGAAGCCGCGGCCTTCATCGGAAATGTTCATATACACTTCGTTCTCGTTGATATTCAAACAAAGCTGCGCCGAATTTATCCCTGAATGCCGGGCGGAGTTCGCCAGCGCTTCCTGCGCCAGGCGGTAAATGGCGCGCCTTAGGCCGGAAGATAATGAGTTGAAATCTCCACTGTAATTGAAGATAATGTGAAAAGAGCGCGGACGACAGCAACTGTTGATGTAGTTCGTCAAATCGGCCATGAACAACTCTATCGTAAGCGCAGACGGCCACAGGTCAAAGACGGAACGGCGTACTTCGTCGTGTGCGCCGCTGGCCAGGGAGCGCAATTCGATTAATTCGCTTTTGACTGTGTCTGCCTGTATGGGGAGCATGTTGATGCAGGCGTCAAGGCTGTAGACTATGCCGAAGAGTGATTGCGCGACAGTGTCGTGAATATCGCGGGCGATGCGGTTGCGTTCGGTTTCGACGGCAAGGCGTCGGGCGCGGTCGATGCACAGGATCGTTGTACCAAGCGCCAGGGCGGCCTGATTCGAAACCATCATGATGGCTTCTTCGCGCTGACGGGTCAGTTCCTCGTTCCTGTTCACTTCAACCATTAAAATTCCAACAGTGTGTTCCCGTAATGAGAGCGGATAAACATACCAACGACAGGTTTTCAGCCATGCATTCAATCCCTGATGGCTGATGAGGATTTCGCCGTCAATACCTGTTTTATATGTTTTGCGTTCGAGCAGGGTCTTGAAGATTTCGCCGTTTTCAGATTTCAGCGGAAGCGGGGTAATGGCGGGGAAGGATGAGTTGGCGGGATAGAGAAGCCAGTCTCCCATTTCTTCGCGCGCGGGGTCAACCAGGCCGACGATTGCCCTGCGAAAGCCAAGCCCTGTCGTCACCGCGCCAAGCACGCGCTGTTGAACAGAGATGAGGTCTGGCGCGGCTTGCAGGAGGACGGTGAGATCGTGGATAACTTTCAACTGGCGGTGCGCGGTGGTAAGGTTTTCGTTGCGTTCGGCAAGTTCGTCGCGCGCATGTGATAACTCTTCGCGCGCGCGGTTGATATCCTTGAGCAGTGTGGATGGGAATGCAAAAAGAATTGGGAACAGCCATATTCCGGTCAACTGCATTATCAACACAATGTCATCCGGTGGCTGGGATGAATAAAAATTACTGAGGAAGTATAGCGGCGTAAAGATGAGGGAGGCCAGCAGCGCGCCGCGGGCCTGAAAGAAAAATGCCCCAGCCAATAGGGGGCTGAGAGCATAAAGATAATACGGGCTGTGTGACCCGCCGCTGACTGTGAATATGAACGCGGAGAAGAGCAGATCGGCGCTCATTCCATAAGGATGATCCACGACGAGCTGGTTGAGGCGGTGATTGAAAATCGAGACGAGCGCGTTGGCGGAAATGGCAATCATCAAGACAACAAAAGGGGATAATGCGTTTTGGCTATTACCGCGATTCAAGGTCAGCACGGCCGGGATCAACGAGACCCAGCGAAAGATGACAAGAAAAACAAAGATGCGGTTTGTGCGAAAAACAGATTTAATGTTTTTTAGCATAAGAAACCTGATGTTGTAAAAGAAACTGAAAACTGTAGAATGATTATAGCCGAATAATTTGGGCGCATCCCCCGCGCGGGGGAGATGAAGTTCCTCTGTGCGTGGGATGGTCAACCACACGTTGAACCGGTATCATATTCAAGTTCAAAGGAGGCAGTGATGTCAGATGTAATCAAGGAAGATCAAGTGTTGGATTGCTCTGGAATGCTATGTCCCATGCCGGTTGTGAAGACATCCAAGGCGATGAAGGAACTTCAATCCGGGCAGGTATTGAAAATGATTGCCACCGATCCTGGCGCGCCGCCTGATATGGAAGCATGGAGCCGTCAGACAGGCAACGAGTTACTTCGCTCCATGACGGAAGCCGGAAAATTTATCTTCTACCTGAAGAAGAAATAAATTCCATTCCATTAAACTATAACACGGAGGTTTCTTATGTCGAAATCTGATCCGAACGCCCCAAAGCGACTTGCGCTTATTGCAAGCAAGGGGACACTTGACTGGGCCTACCCCCCGTTCATTCTCGCCAGCGCTGCTGGTGCGATGGGCTGGGAGGTGGGCATTTTCTTTACCTTTTACGGCCTTACTCTTCTTAAAAGTGACCTGACCGCTTCTGTTTCGCCTTTGGGAAACCCTGCCATGCCGATGAAAATGCCTTTCGGTCCCGAGGGATTCCAAAATATCAACTGGCCCATGCCAAACATACTCATGGCAAATGTGCCGGGCTTCGAAAGTGTGGCAACTGGCTTAATGAAGCAGACTTTCAAGAATAAGGGCGTTGCATCCGTCGATGAATTGCGCGACATGTGTGTTGAACTTGATGTCCGCATGATCGGCTGTCAGATGACGATGGATGTCTTTGGCTTCAAGCGCGAGGAGTTCATCAAGGAATGTGAAGTTGGCGGCGCGGCCATGTTCCTCGAATACGCCGCGGATGCGGATGTGCAGTTGTTTATCTAATTTTTTATATAAGCAGGACTTTCGCTCAACTTCGCTTTATCGTGTCACCCTGAGCGGTAGCGAAGGGTTGCTACCCTTGAAATCAGAGATTCTCACCGCATGATTTGCTTGGCAAATCATGCGCGGCACAAGTGTTGCTCAGAACGAAAAGCGAAAGTCCTGATAAGTAGTCAAAAAGCCGATATTATAAATAGAGGAGAAGAATGGATAAATATTCTGTTCACAGCGACATGCGCGGTGATGTTGCCGTTGTCACCGCAAGCGGAAGGTTTGACTCTGAGACCGCGCCAAGCCTGGACGCGGAACTTTCGAAAATTGCCGCCGAAAAGAACAAGATCGTTCTCGACTTGAAAGGCGTGAATTATTTATCCTCTTCGGGATTGCGCGCCATTGTCAAGGCATTGCAGGCTGTACAAAAATCAGGCGGCGGAGTCAGGCTGGCTTGCGCATCTGAACCAGTTGAAACAATTCTACGCACAGTCGGAATGATGGAAATGCTAAAAATGTATCCATCCATCAACGACGCGGTTGCAAGCTTCTAATTACCAGAGGAGAGGGCAGTTATGTTGTGGAAGACGAACGACCCGGATACCAAGAAAATTTTGTACGTTCAGACTCATGGGGAGAAAGACCCGGAACGCACAGCGACTCCATTCTTCCTCGCCACGGCGGGAGCGGCGATGGATAACGAAGTCTGTATTTACTTTACGATGAATGGTCCGCAATGCCTGGCAAAGGGCAACGGTGAAAAGATATTCATCCCGCGCAAGGGCGGTAATGGAAAAGAACTCAAGTATTTCATCGATCAGGCGCAGGAGATTGGGGTGCGCCTGCTCGTCTGCCAACCGTCACTCGACCTGCACGGCTACACCATGGACGACATGATCGAAGGTGTCGAAATGATCGGCGGCGCGGCATTCAATGACATGGCTGTCCATGCCGACGCGGTGATTGCGTTCTAAATGCAGAATGATAAATGGCGGAATGCAGAATATATGACAGACATTCATCATTCTGCATTCTGTATTAGGAGTTTTCCATGCCTACCACATTAGAAAACTGGAATCCAGGCAAAGCGGAAAACCGCCACCCTGATGTGACTTACGCAGAGAAGGAACGCCTTTTCCTCGAAGTCAAAAACGATGTGCGCTTTAGTGACTTCCTTTACGGATGTTACGAATGCGGCATTTGTGTTGCCACCTGCCCATCTGCGCGATTCTATGATTACAGTCCGCGTGTGATCGCGCAGGCTATGGCGCGCGAAGATGTCGAGCGTGTGTACGATATCATCGCCGAGGATATTTGGAACTGCGCGCAATGCTTCTCGTGTGTGCGCTGTCCGCGCCAAAATAACCCCGGTGGATTAGTCACAATCCTGCGCGAAGTCTCGCTCAAGAATGGCTTGCAGGAAACAAAAGACGCTTTGCAAGGTTACAGCCGCGTAATTTATAAAGTTATGCTCAAAGGCAACCAGGTTTCACCGGATATGCTCCAGCCTGATTTCTTCCCCGATTGGGGGCCGTGGGTGGGCGAATTCAGCGCGAACATGCAAATCTGGCGCAAAGCCATCCCAATGGACTCGATCCGCGGAGTCACTGACGCAGCCTGGCGCGTTGACCGCAAGACCCTGCTTGAACTCTATACCATCTGGTTTGAATCGGGCAACATGGACATCATCAAAGAACTCGATGAAGCCTTGTACGATCTTTTGACAGAAGTTATGCAGGAAGAACTTGAGGAAGGCTAAGAAATGAGGAATGCAAAATGCAGAATGTAGAATGTTTTTAATTCTGCATTCCTCATTCCTCATTCTTCATTCTGCATTCATTTGGAGAACCCATGACCGAACTAACCACCGTTGAACAGATCCTTGAACGAAAATCCCACCCCGTCGTTCGTGACGCATCGGTTGCGAAGACTCACGACATGCGCGACCTTTTGTTTGAACTCGAAGCAAAAGGCGAGATCATCGTTCAGAGAGTGCCTGAGCCGTATTTTGAGATGACCACAAAATACGGGCGCAAGAAAAAGATTCCGCTCGAACATACCTGGCATCATAAATCCTGCGGACATTGCGGACATCTCCCCGGATACGCATCCTCCATCCTCTGGCGTCACCGCCAGTTTGGTTTGGACTCTCTCGACCCCACAGACCAGACCTCCTGCACAGGTTGGAATTACTACGCCTCCGCCGCATCCAACGCGGCTGGACAAGCCTCGGTGATGGCGCGCAATTTCGCCGCCGCGTATGAGACGGGCTACTTCCCATTGATCCACTGCGGCACAAGTTTCGGACATTACAAGGAAATCCGCGAACAGCTTGTGCATCACAAGGAGCTGCGTGACGAAGTCCGCCGCATTCTGGGCAAGATGGGCAAGCCGCTGGTCATCCCTGAGGAAATTGTCCATTACAGCGAATGGGTTCACATGATGCGCGACCGCATCGCTGAAAAGCAAACGCTGGACATGAGCATGATCACTGCTACTGTCCACCCTGCCTGTCACTATTACAAGATCGTCGCCGAAGATGCGATTTACGATCCCGAAATCTACGGCGGACAGCGTACAGCCGTTGTAACTGCCATGCTTGAAACCATCGGCGTCAACGTCGCGGATTATTCCACATGGTTCGATTGCTGCGGATTTGGCTTCCGCCATGTTTTGGTGCAGCGCGACTTCACCCGTTCATTTTCTGTTCTGCGCAAGATCGAAACGATGAAGAACGAAGTCAACCCTGACTTAACCGTTACGCATGACACAGGCTGTGTCACATCCTTGGATAAGAGTCAGTTCGCCGCCAAAGCGCATGACCGCAAAGTCGGCATCCCGATCCTTTCCGACGCGCAAGTCGCCGCGCTGGCAATGGGAGCGCATCCTTTCCGCGTCATCCAATTCCACTGGCATTCCACAGACTGGCGTCCCTTCCTCGATAAGCTCGGCGTCAACTGGCAAAAATATTGGGACGAGTTCCAGGGCGACCTCGACCAAATTCGCGCGGGCACGAAATCTGGCATCACCTGGGAAGATGCGGATAAACCTGTTAATTTAACGGGGTGAAAGCGGAAACAAGAAGACAGGTAGTCACGGAACACGCAACACGAAACACGTATCATTCGGAGGAAACATGACATCTGGAAAAGTATTGATCATCGGCGGCGGACCTGCTGGGTTGGAAGCGGCTCGGTCTGCGGCGGAATTGGGCGGGGAAGTCATTCTCATCGAAAAGCGTGAACGTCTCGGCGGCACACCGGACCGCGAGTCTTACGCCAAGTTGACCCATCACTGGCGCGATGCATCTGAAGCCATGGCTGACATGGCCGCATTTGTCACCAGCAACAAAAATGTGGAAGTGAAGTACAGTGCCGAAGTGAAGTCAATCTCTGGAGAGGCTGGCAGCTTCACAGTTGAGATCGAAGCGGGCGGCGCAGCCGAATCCATCAATGCGGGCGCAGTCATCATCGCCACAGGTTTCCAGCATTTCGATCCAGGTCGCGCAACGCAATATTACAACTACTATTCTTTTCCCGATGTCATCACTCTCACCGATCTCGAAAAGATGTTGAAGGAACATAATGTGGTGCGCCCATCGAACGGCGAGACGCCGAAGAAGATCGCGTTCATTCAATGCGTGGGTTCGCGTGACCGCCAGATTGGAAACGAATATTGCTCGAAGGTTTGTTGCGGCATTGCCAGTAAACAAGCCATCGAGTTGCGCGAACAAATTCCCGATTCGAAAGTAATGATCTTTTATATTGACATGCGCATGTACGGCTATTGGGAAAATGAAATCTACTGGCCCGCGCAGGAAAAATATAAAGTCAATTACGTGAAGGGTCTCGTCAGCGAAGTGCTCAAGAAGGGTGACAAACTTTTGATCCGCGGCGAAGACACCACCATGAGCCGCCCGATGGAAGTGACCATGGATATGGTCGTGCTTTCGGTGGGCATGGAGCCGAGCGCTGGCACACGCGCCGTGGCGCAGCTCATGGGCATCCAGCAAAATAAATATGGCTTCATCGAAGCGGGCGGCGCAGGCGGACTCGACCCCGTTGCCACTTCGCGCGAAGGTATCTTCGTTGCGGGCGCGGCATCGGGACCCTCCGACCTCGATGACTCCATCGCGCAGGCAGGCCTCGCCGCCGCGCGCGCTGTCGCATCTATTCGCAAGGTGATGGCGTAACGTACCGCAAGATTTATCTTGCGCCTTCGCAACATGAACGTTGCGGTACAGGTGAACATGCAGCCTCAGCAGCCGAGTCACATCCTCAAACAAAGAACGGGACCAGACGATCCCGTTTTACAGGAGACGCTGGAAGAAGCGCTCTCTCAAGTTACTGCGGATGATGTGATTTCCATCGCTGACGAATTATCCGCTCGACATGAACGCCTCTTCCTTAATCTGCAAGTTGACTCTGCTTCGTTGACATCTTCCTTCGCTGACATCGCTGCCGCCGTCACCCACACTAAAGCGAACGCGCGCGCGCTTACCGATTACTTTAATCACGGCGACCACAAGTTAATTACAGAATTACTAATTACTGAAATGCCCGCGCCTGTCCGTGTGGCGATCTTTGTCGAAAAACTAAATGCGCTCGATACACGCCTTGCCATGGAACTCGCCACTGGTCTTTTACATTACACCTCACCTAAAGACAATTGGCTGTGGACGCGCTGGCTCTGGGATCCAACCACAGCCACAGGCATTCTTCCATTGTTAGCAGGCAGCACACACAACCTGCTTGCAGAAAATTTTGCCGATGGATACGCGCGAGTCGGCTCAGTCACTGCCATGAGCATGAAATTCGCCGAAGGCACAGGCCTGTGGTCAGACGAGTTGGTCAGCAATGAAAAAAGAGCGCCCTTCGCCAACAGCGCATTTCTGGCATGTGCGTATAACGTCTATCTTTTCGGCACAACAAGCTGGAGATTGAGCCGCGAGTTCAATAATTTATTACCTTCGCTCCCGAACATGGCAAGGAAACTGCTTGGGTTGAAGAAGAGCGGCGCGTAGTCGGCGTTCTCTCACGCCGACGGACGTTAGAGAACGTCCCCTACGCAAAAAAATAAAACAGGAGACCATAATTTATGGCTGGTCCGATCAAAGCAAAATTTGTAGAAAAAGAACATGCCGTAGTAGACGGCGTGGATATTTCCGGTCACTGGAACCGCATGTTCGAACAGCGTGTGATCACAGAATACACGCCTGAACTCATCGAAAAAATTGCCGACCTGCCAAACGCGGAATCATTTGCAAATTGTTATCAATGCGCCAAGTGTGTCTCCGTCTGTCCAGTGGATATTGTCGGCAATTATGGTCCGCGCAAACTGTATCGTTATGCCCAAACCGGCATGGACTTGACCGAAGCGCCTGAACTCTGGCTTTGCACCACCTGCAAAAACTGCCTGCGCGTTTGTCCCAAAGAAGTGGACATGATCAAGATCATGCCCGCCGCGCGCGAAGAAGCAATTCTGCAAGGCAAGTTCGTCCCTGCGGAATTACAGCAGGCGTTTGAGAATACCGCCAAGTCGGGCAATCCGCTTGGACAGCCCCAGCGCAAACGCGACGCGTGGATTAAAGACGCGGGCGTGGAAATTCCCATCATCAAAGATTTAGCGCGTCCTGTGGATGTGCTTTGGTATGTCGGCTCGTATCCGTCCTATCATCCGCGCGGCATTGACGCGGCTTCGGCGGCGGCGCGCATCTTCTCCGCGCTGGGAATTGATTTTGCGATTCTGGGAAAGGAAGAAAAAGACGATGCCGACTCGCAGCGCCTTGCTGGCGAAAAAGGTCTCTTTGAAATGATGGCGGAAAGCAACATCGCCACCTTCAATAATTATGAATGGAAGGAAATGGTTGTCACAGGTCCGCATGAACTCAACGCCTTCAAGAATGTCTATCCCAAATATGGCTTTGACCGACCTGTGATTCACTACACAACCTTCCTTGCCCGCCACCTTGACCAACTCAAGGAGCTGCTCAAACATGAAGTCAATGTAAAAGTGACCTATCACGACCCATGTTATTTGGGACGTCACAACGGCGAATACGAAGCCCCGCGCAAATTACTC
This sequence comes from Chloroflexota bacterium, assembly GCA_016234535.1. Lineage (GTDB taxonomy): Bacteria > Chloroflexota > Anaerolineae > Anaerolineales > Villigracilaceae > Villigracilis. Next base: position 21,436 of record JACRBH010000158.1, on the reverse strand, counting down.
GAAGCCATCCCCGGCGTGGAATTGGTTGAAATGCAGCGCAACCGCGAGAACGGATATTGCTGCGGCGGCGGTGGCGGCGGCATGTGGATGGACTCGTTCACAGCCAAGCACACCACCATGCGCCTCTCCGAAAAACGCGCGATGGAGGCCGCGTCCACAGGCGCGGATGTGCTGGCAGTGGCTTGCCCGTTCGAAGTCTCGCGCTTCGCAGACGCGGTCAAGTCCACGGGCAATGAGCATGTGGATGTGCTGGATATTTTGGAACTTTTAGATAAGTCGATGAGAGGCGAGTAAATAACTATTCCGTCATTGCGAGGGCGGTGCTCTTCCGCCCGAAGCAATCTCCAAGCTTGCCAGGGGATTGCTTCGCCGCAAAGAACAAGAGCGCGGCTCGCAATGACGGGAATAAATTGAAGGAGATTTCTGAATGAACATTGTCGTAGCAATCAAACACATCCCCAGCATTGCGGATGACCTGCCCGTCAAAGGCAATAACGTGGACTTTGACTCGGTGGATTTCGTGCTCAACGAATTCGATGAGCAGTCCATCGAGCAGGCGGTGCTGGTGAAGGAAGCTGTCGGAGGGACGGTGACCGTCGTTGGGGTGGACATGATCGGGGAACTCGATGGCGTCCTCCATCTCGCGCTTGCCAAAGGCGCGGATAAAGCCGTGAAGATAACGGGCGATGACCCCGCCGCAGATTCACATCAACAAGCCAAATGGCTGGCGGAAGCGATCAAGGGCATGTCAGCGGATATGGTTTTTGCGGGCGTGCAGGCTTCGAATGATCTCGATGGTCAGATCGGACCGATGATCGCTGCGCATCTCGATATGCCGTATATCGGCGGAGTCAGTTCGGTGGAAGTGGCGGGTGACTCGGCAACGGTCAACAAGGAATTTGCAGGCGGTGTCGGCGCGAAGTATTCTGTAAGTTTGCCGATGGTGGTCGGCGTGCAGGCGTCCACCAAGCCGCCGCGTTATGCGCCTGTGAGCAAGGTGCGACAAGTCGCTCAGACTGCGACAATTGAAAAGGTCGCGCCGTCAGGCGACGCCGGTTCAGGATTAACTTTCAAGAAGATGGCTCCGCCTGTGGTGACTGGTCACGCCGAGATGATCGAAGGCTCGTCGAAAGATGTGGCGAAGAAGATCGTGGAGTTGTTGAAGAGCAAGGGACTCGCTTAATTCCGTCATTGCGAGGGCGCTCTTGTTCTTTGCCCGAAGCAATCTCTACGATGATGAGATTGCTTCGTCGGGAAGAACACCCTCCTCGCAATGACATATAACAGGAGATTCACTACCGTACAAAACCCTTTTTGGACGCTGAAAAACGCTGATTTTCGCTGATAAAAAGAAAAAAATCTGCGTTTTCTGCGTTCATCAGCGTCCAGATTCTAAAATGTACGGTAGAGAAACAGGAGATAAACATGAGCAATGATATTTTCGTAATCACCGAGCACATGGACGGAAAATTTTCCGATGTGTCGTTTGAGTTGGTGGGAAAAGCCAAAGAGTTGGCATCCGCTTTGGGCGGGCAGGCAGTTGCGGTCGTAGTCGGAAGCGGGACTGCGTCCAATGTATTTGCTTCTGATTCAACAATTCAAGTTGATGACACGGCGCTGAGTCAGTTCAATCCCGAAGCGTACGGCAAAGTGATCGAAGCGCTGGTTAAGGATAAATCTCCGCGGCTGGTGATGTTTGGCTGGACAGCCACAGGCATGGATTTAGCCGCATGGCTTTCGGCGCGACTTGGCGTTCCATGCGCGGCGTATGTGAAAAACATCGGTGCGGATTTGACCATGAGCTGCCAGGCGTACGGCGGCAAAATGAGCGCGGATGTTGCGCCCGAAGGCGACATGGCAATTGCGGCTGTGTTGGCTGGTTCGTTCCCTGTCGAAGCGGGGCAGGGTTCTACTGCCGCGACGACGATGGCTTCTCCCGTTGCACTGGATGGATTGAAAACAAAATTTGTCGAAGCGATTAAACCTGCGGCGGGCGATGTGGATATTACCGCGCAAACAAAATTGGTTTCGATTGGACGCGGCATTGGCAGCAAGGATAACGTGGAACTCGCTGAAGAGTTGGCGGGCAAACTCGGGGCAACGGTATCTTCCTCCCGCCCCGTGGTGGATGCGGGTTGGCTGCCGCGCACTCGTCAGGTTGGCAAGTCGGGCTTGAAGGTCAAGCCGAAGTTGTATCTCATGCTCGGTATTTCTGGCGCGCCAGAACATCTTGAAGGTATGAAAAGCGCCGAGTTGATCATTGCCATTAACACCGATAAGAAAGCGCCGATCTTCAACGTGGCGCATTACGGCGCGACGGCGGATCTGTTTGAAGTTGCGGAAGCGATGTTGGAGTTACTTTAATTCCGTCATTGCGAGAGCGGTGCTCTTCCGCCCGAAGCAATCTCCTGGCACGCTTGGAGATTGCTTCGCCGCAAAGAACAAGAGCGCGGCTCGCAATGACGAAACAGTTTTCGGGAGGGTACGTTGCTAACATTGATTGAAAAAATCATCTTTGTACTGTTGGCGTTGATTTCGGCGGGATTCACGGTTCATGGATTCAAAACCATCATCGACTCGGTTCGCAGGGGGCGGCCTGCGCCTGAGTTGAAGAACGTCCCCGCGAGTCTGCTCAGGGCGGGCGTGATGGTTCTGCTTCAACAGACCATCTTCAAGGCGCGCAAGGTTTTGAGCGCGATTCATCTTGGGCTGTTCTTCGGTCTCATCACCTATGCCTTCGTCAATCTTGTGGATGTGCTCGAAGGATTCATCCCAGGCTTCGATCTGGTTTATGGCGGCAGGAATTTTGCATTCACTTTCCTGCCTGCGGGAGTCATCAACGCCTTCAACCTCATCGCAGATGTGATGAGCGGGGCGCTTCTCTTCAGTATCACAGTGATGATGGCGCGGCGATTCATCGTCAAAGACAAACGCCTGACCTATCGTGACAATGTTATGTTGAATCCAAAAATTCTTGCGGGCGGGCAGGCAAAAGATTCTTTGACTGTGGGTGTATTCGTCATCATGCACGTCGCGGCGCGTTTGTTGGGCCAGGCATTTCGCCTTACCGATGGCGCCGACCCGTTTATGCCAATCGCAAGTTTTCTTTCGAATATTTTTGGCGCTTCGCAAACGGGCATTCATGTTGCGTGGTGGGTGAGCATTGGCTGGGTGCTTTACATCCTCCCCTACATTACGCGCAGCAAGCACACACACTTCACCGTTGGCCCTGTCAATCTTGGGCTTGCCAAACAAAATCCGCGCGGACTTCTCGACCCCGCCGTTCCCGCTGGAACGAAACTTGACCCCGGTGCAAAATTTCTGCACGACCTTTCATGGAAGCGCGTTTTGGATTCCTATGCCTGCGTGCAATGCAATCGCTGTCAGGATGTCTGCCCTGCGAATTTTTATGGACGCCCGCTCTCGCCTTCGGCATTGGAAGTGAACAAGCGTTATCTCATCAAAGAGGCGACCTTCGGTTCACACCCCGACCGATTGCTGCTTCCGCTTACTGAGACAGTCATCTCCGCTGAGGCAGTTTGGTCCTGCACAACTTGTCACGCTTGTGTCAGTATCTGTCCCGTTGGCAACGAGCCAATGGCTGACATCATTGACATTCGCCGCCGCTTATTAATTGACGGCGGCGAAATTGACAGCGGCGTGCAGAATGCATTGCAGTCCCTTGCCACCAACGGCAATTGGATGAGCAAAGGCAAACGTCTGCGCGGACGTTGGGCAAAGGAGATGGAATTTCCCGTCAAGAACGCCACCGAAGAGCCCGTGGAAAATCTCTGGTTCGTGGGTGACACCGCTTCCTTCGATGAGCGTGTCGTGCCGAACACCAAAATGGTCGCGCGCATATTCCAGCAGGCAGGTTTTGATTTTGGGATCATGTATCAAAATGAAAACAACGCGGGCAATGACGTGCGCCGCGTCGGCGAAGAAGGATTGTTCGAGCAGTTGGTCGAGCAGAATCTTCAATCCTTTGGCAAGGCGCAGTTCAAGCAAATCGTCACCACTGACCCGCACTCATTCAACACACTAAAGAATGAGTACCCACAGTTTGGCGGCAAGTTTGAAGTGAAGCATTACACGGCGGTTATGGCGAAACTGTTTGAAGAAGGCAAGTTGACTGTGAAGAATCCGCTTTCTGGATACAAGGTCACATATCATGACCCATGTTATCTCGGACGCTACAACGGCGGATTCTCTGCTCCGCGCAGGATTTTGCAAATGCTCGGCGTGGAATTTAACGAGATGCCGCGCAACTGCGAAAATTCATTTTGTTGCGGCGCTGGCGGCGGACAGATTTGGATGGGCAAGGTCGCGCCTGGTGAGCGCCCTGCGGAGAATCGAATCAAGGAAGCGTTGACCACCTTTGAGAAAAATCCAAATGACAAGAAGCAGCTTTTTATCGTTACCTGCCCGAAAGATATGATTATGTATTCGGATGCGGTTAAGACAACTGGCAATGAAGGCAAAATCGAAGTCCGCGATTTGATTCAGTTGATCGCGGAAGCTGTCGGGGTGGAAATGCCCCTCGAAGCGGAAGCAGTTGCCAGTTAAGAGAGAAGCGAAGTAGTCGCGTAGTTCAAAGTCAGGTAGTCGAATAGTCTCAACGATGTGGAAATGTCCGTATTGCGAGTATCAAGGAAAAAGGTCTGAGGTTCATAATCACCTTGCAGATCATCATGGTGATACTTTGGGCGTACGAGTGGATGAGTTTACGGGTCATACGTTTTTTATCGTGACGTGTCCGGTGTGCGGCGATACTTATGAACAGGTCACAAAGAAAGCGCGCCGTGATCCGAGTTTTGTGTCAGAATATGAGTATGAGATTCGGATGGTTGTTTTTGATTTACTCCTGTATCACTTGCAGGGAGAACATGGTCAGTAGCGCGACTTTCAAGTCGCGGCTGGCGGCGACATAAATGTCGCGGTACAAAAATAAGGAGAATAATATGGCAACAGTTCGTGGATGCAATATTCCTGAAGACCGCTACTATTGGGTGGAGAAACATGCGTGGGCGCGGCCCGAGGCAGATGGCACGGTGACGATTGGGATCACCGATGTGGCGCAGCATTTGGCGCGAGGTATTTTGACCGCCACGCCAAAAGATGTTGGGCGTGCCGTGCAAAAAGGCAAAGGCGCGGGGACTTTGGAAAGCGGCAAGTGGGTGGGACCTGTCACTTCGCCGATCACGGGTGAGATCGTTGAAGTGAACGAAGCGGTGAAAGCAAAACCCGCGCTGCTCAATGAAGACCCGTATGGTGCAGGCTGGTTTGTGCGCGTCAAGCCGGCGGATTGGGCCGGCGAAAGCGCGTCACTGGCGCAGGGTGAAGCAGCTGTGGCGGCGTATCAGAAGTTTATGGAAGAACAGAATCTTTCGTTTGAGTAAACATCGTGTGGAGGGTCGTCCCGTGTATTCGGGGCGTGAAACCAAATTTTGAAAGGAGAGAGAAAATGGCAAAAGTTGTTGTGATAGGCGCGGGGTTTGCCGGCCATACTGCCGCATTGTATTTGGGGACCAAGTTTGGCCGAAAGCACGAGATCACGGTGATCAGCAACCGTGATGTGTTCAGTTATCTGCCTTCATGGGTATGGGTGGGTGTGGGGCACATGAAACCCGAAAAGACAATCTTCAAGCTCAAGCCGATCTATGACCGGAAGAATGTCAGGTTCGTTCATGCCGCTGTCAAGGAGATTCACCCGGATGCGGGCGATCAGTATCTATTGGGGGATGAGGTTGGTTCGGGCAGGGAAGTGCGCCTTGACTATGATTATCTCGTTGTCGCGCCGGGGCCATTGCTGAACTTCGCCGGCACCCCCGGCCTGGGACCTGAAAACGGCTTCACTCATTCCATCTGTTCCCTGCCGCACGCCATCAAGACCCGCGATGCTTATCTGGCGGCCTGTGAACGAATGAAGAAAGGTGAAACGGTCAAGATGGTGATCGGCACCGGCCATCCGGGCGCAACTTGTCAGGGTGCGGCGTTCGAATATATCGTCAACGTTCACAAGGATTTGGTCAAGCGAGGTCTGCGGGATAAGGCCGATATTCTCTGGCTCTCCAACGAACCGTCGCTGGGTGACTTTGGTGTCAACGGTGTGCAGATCAAGCGCAACGGTCACGTACTGGTCAGCGAGGAATTCATCAAGTCCGTTTTCAACGATCATGGAATTCGCTATCAGGTAAAGACCGGCGTAACCAAAGTGGAAGAAGGCAAGATCCACTGGCAGAACTATGACGGCGAGGAAGGCACAACCGATTTCGATTTTGCGATGCTCATCCCGCAGTTCAAGGGTCAGCCGTTCAAATACATCGGCAAGGACGGTTCGGATGTCGCGTCCAAAATGGTCAACCCGATGGGCTTTGTGCTGGTGGATGGCAAATACGGTTTGCCATATCCTGAACTCTCGCAAACTCCCGAAGCCTGGCCCGCAAAATATCAGAATCCAAACTATTCGAATATCTATGCGGCAGGAATTGCCTTTGCGCCTCCCGGGCCCATTTCGAAGCCTTTCACGAACAAGAACAACTTTGCGATTGCCCCGGCGCCTCCACGCACGGGCATGGTCAGCGGGATGATCGGGCGCGTGGTGGCAATGAACATCATGGATGCCCTCGAAAACCGCGAGCCGTCACATGGCGAACGCATGACCGAAATGGTCGCGGCTTGTGTCGCATCCATGGGCGATTCACTTTGGGATGGAAGCGCAGTCACGATTGTGATGCGCCCCGTGGTGCCGGACCGCAAGAAATATCAAAACGAGTTTGGGCGTGACCTGTTTATTTCCCATCTCGAAATGGGGCTGAGCGGCGCATGGATGAAATATATGCTCCATCACACCTTCATCTGGAAATTCAAAGCCCTGCCAGGCTGGACGTTAATCCCCGAATAAGGAGACCAAAATGCAACAGGAATTCTCAAAAGCCGAAAAGTTCTGGATGAACTTTAAACTGTATCAGTTGTGGCGCTTTATTGTGCTGAATCTCAAGATTTACACAGTGGCCGTGCAAAGCAAACGGAAATGAGAGAGTGGAGCGTGTTACGTACTACGTGTTACGTGTTGCGCGACTCGTAAAACGGAACACGCTCCACGCAACATGTTGACTGATGACTGAACACTGATACCTGTGATCTATTTCGCCTGTGACATTCCCGAAGACCTGACCTACGACATCGAGCATGATGTGTGGATTCGCTTCGAGGGCGATATCGCTGTGCTCGGTATGACCGATGTGGCGCAAACGCGCTGCGGAAAGATCGCGGCAATCAGTTTCAGAGATGTTGGGAAGAAAGTGGCGCAAGGTAAAACATTGGCGACCATTGAAAGCGCCAAGTGGGTTGGCCCATTCCCCGCGCCGTTTTCGTGTGAGATCGTTGAAACCAATGATACAGGGTTTGGACGCGATATTTTGATTACGAACAAAGACCCGTATGGAATTGGCTGGCTTGTAAAAGTAAGACCAACAAATTTCGAAAATGAACGCAGTCATCTGGTAACGGGTGACGAAGCGGTTGAGAGATACAAGGCAAGAATACAGGAATTGAAGATCAATTGTTTGAGATGTATTGATTGACCCGTCATTGCGAGGGCGGTGTTCGTCCGTCCGAGACAATCTCCAACGCAATCATGAGATTGCTTTGTCGGGCTAAAGCCCTCCTCGCAATGACGAATACTTTATATAGAGGTGAAACATGTCCAAGAAAATCCGTTTGCTCTACATGGAAGGCGTATCCCCGCTCCGTTCGCAGACCGTTTATCACGCGGTCGGATACGCAATGAAAGCAGATACGCCAAATACCATCATTATGGTCTCGCCGAATGGACCGTATGTATCCATTGGCTATCATCAGGATATTCAAAAGGAGGTTGATCTGGACTACTGCGCCCAGCACAACCTGCCTGTGTATCGCCGTGAAGTCGGCGGCGGCGCGGTGTTTTTGGACAATGGTCAATTGTTCACGCAATGGATCTTCCACAAGGAAGATTTGCCCGCAACGCTGGAAGAGCGCTTCAAACTTTACATCGACCCCATTGTTCAAACTTATATTGATTTGGGAATCAATGCCAACCTGCGCCCGATCAACGACATCCATGTCAACGGCAAGAAGATTGGCGGAACAGGCGCGGCGCAGATGGGTATTGCGGAAATCCTTGTCGGCAGCCTGATGTACACCTTCGATAAGAAGACCATGTCGCAGGTGTTGAAAGTTCCATCCGAGAAAATGCGTGACAAGATATTTGAATCGCTCGAAGCCTATATGACCACAATGACCGAGCAGCTCGGCTCCACGCCAGACCGCGCTATGGTGAAGGACCTTTATATGAAGAAAGTCTCTGAAGCCCTCGGCGCGGAAGTCTACGAAGGCGAATGGACAGCCGAAGAAGAAGCGATGGCAAAAGAAATAGACGAGCGCTTCCTGTCTGATGAGTGGCTGTATCAAAAAGGTCAACTCAAACAGCAGGGCGTGAAAATTCATCAGGATGTACATATCGTCGAAGCGGCATTCAAGGCACAGGGCGGATTGATCCGCATCATCGCCCGTTTACGCGAAGGCCGCATTGACGACGTCACCATCTCAGGCGACTTCACCCTGCTTCCCGTCTTCGCAGTCGGCGCGCTCGAACAATCATTGCGCGGAGTCTCGGCCACGCCTGAGAATCTCAAATCCAAGATCGAAGAAGCATATTACCGTTTGCAGATCCAATCGCCTGGCGTCACGCCCGCCGATTTCACAACCGCCATCATGAACGCGGTCACGCCTCCGCAAGCCGCATAACCAATTACGAATTACCAATTACCAATCTCTAATGACTCAAAACTACGGCTTCCTAATCGACCAATCCAAATGCATCGGCTGTCACGCCTGCTCGACCGCGTGCAAGTCCGAGAATCAAGTGCCGCTTGGTGTAAATCGCACCTGGGTCAAATATGTTGAAACAGGCGCGTATCCCGATGTGCGACGCCACTTTCAAGTGACACGTTGTAATCATTGCGCAAATCCGCCCTGTGTGCGCATTTGTCCCGTCACTGCGATGTATCAGCGTGATGATGGCATCGTCGAGTTCGACCCGAGCATTTGCATCGGGTGCAAATCCTGTATGCAAGCCTGCCCCTACGACTCGATCTATCTCGACCCCGAGACCAACACCGCCGCGAAATGCACCTTCTGCGCTCATCGTGTGGATGTGGGACTCGAGCCCGCCTGCGTAATCGTCTGTCCTGAACATGCCATCCTCGCTGGCGACTTAAACAACCCCGCTTCGGAAATTAGCCGAAAGCTGGTCATTTCAAAAGCGACAGTTCGCAAGCCTGAGCAGGGGACTGGTCCCAAGCTGTTCTACATCAACGGCAATGATTGGTCACTGCATCCCTCCGCTTCGCCCGCAGCCGACTCATTTATGTGGGCCGATAAAATCACCGAGCAGAATGTATCTGCATATCAATTACCTGTGATAGATGGCCGAGTAGGGGCGGGGTCATCCCGCCCTGTATCGAAATCATATTCCAAATCAGGCACACCGATTCGGACTTCTAAAGAACAGGGACGCCCGATGAATGGCCCCATCCAAATTGGCGGACGCGTGGCCGAACACATGGTACAGACTGCCTACAACGCCCAGCATAAAATTCAATGGCATTGGGAATTGCCATCGTACCTCGTTACAAAAAGCATCGCGGGCGGACTCTTTATGCTGTTGAGCCTCGGCACAATGTTCAATATCTTCAACTTTGAATCGCTGACCTTCCTAGCCGCAGGTTTCACTGCGATGGTCTTCATGCTCATCACGACGGTTTTATTAATCAAAGATTTGTCTCAACCCAAACGCTTCCTGAATATCCTGCTCCGCCCACAATGGAAATCTTGGGTGGCTCGCGGCGCCTACATCATGGTCACATTCACCGCTGTGGCTGGATTGTGGTGGCTGCTCGAAGGCGCAGCTCAAGTTGGAATCCTGCCTCTCGAAACAGTAGCAACTGTCCGCCCGTTTGCGGCGTGGATCGTCTTCCCCTTTGCGTTGGGTGTTGTCATCTATACCGCCTTCCTGCTTGGTCAAGCCGAGGGACGTGACATGTGGCAGAATAACCTGCTGCCCTTCCAACTCTTCGCGCAATCCATGATGGTTGCAAGTGGAGTGTTCCTGATCGTGAATGTGTTCGTCTCCTTCCCCGCGGACTTGCACTCGCTTCTCGTTTCACTCTTCCCCGCCAGCATCGCGATCAATTTGCTTCTGACACTGGCTGGCAAATTCAATTCCTTTGCCTCTGAAGTTGCCATGCTTGCTCACCGCGAAATGACCCACGGAAAATTCCGCAATCATTATTGGTGGGGGGGCATAACATTAGGACATTTTGTCCCCCTGGTGCTGATCTTTGCATTTAGCACATTCGCCATACCTGTCGCTGTTGCGTGTTCCGTTGTCGGCTTGTTCTTTTATGAATACGCCTTCGTGATGGCGCCGCAGTATATACCGAATTCGTAGGTCCGCGTAGTCGGCGTTCTCTAACGCCGACGGGTTGCGCCAAACACGGTTGCGTTAGAGAACGCAACCTACGCAAATAATGAGCAATGGACGTTCCTAACGTCCGCTTTACAAAGGAGAAATATGTTCCCCCGAAATCGTGTAGAAGGTTCTGTCTTTTACATCACAACAAATATTTACAACCGCCTGCCGATTTTCGCCAGTCCATCGTTTATCATACCGATTCTGGACAGCCTGAATTTTTATCGCTATCAATTCAAATGCAAACTCTTTGGCTACGTTATCATGCTTGACCACTTGCATTTGCTAATTTGCCCGACTGGCGAATCAACCATTGTTTCAGATTTCATGCGCGACTTCAAAAGATTTACATCTGGAAGAATTTCTCGTCAAGCCGAATTGGAAGGCAAAACAGATTGGGTTGCCGCGTTTCAAGAATCAGGCGAAGAAACCAAACGCGCGGAAAAGAAAGTCTGGCAGGATTCGTTTTGGGAGCAATCAATTTACACCGATAAATTCATGCGCGAGAAATTGAATTACATCCACATGAATCCCGTCCGCGCAGGAATGGTGGATGAACCTGGAAAATATCCGTATTCCAGTTTTCGCAATTATGAATTCGATGACAATACGTTGATTGAAATTGATAAAGATTGGGTGTAAACAACCCACGCATAGTGGGCGTTCTCAAACGCCCGTTGCCATTTACACAATACGGCGCTAGAGAGCGCCTGCTATGCAGATTATTTGTGAGAAACCAATGACAAAAAACAAATCTATCCCTCAAACCTCCGCAGGCACCGCCGTCCCGCAATTCGCGGCATCCGACCGCAAGCCTATCAAGCTAACCGAAGTCGTCCACCCCGATGGACGCATCAGCCAGTATCCCCCATCCGATGTATGGGATGACTGGGTTGAATGGGATGGAAAAGAATGGCCCAAGAAAGTTGCACGGCATTACACCCTCGTGCCGACCGTCTGCTTCAACTGTGAAGCGGCCTGCGGACTTCTCGCCTACGTGGACAAAGACACCTACGAAATCCGCAAGTTCGAAGGCAACCCCGTCCACCCTGGCAGCCGTGGACGAAATTGCGCGAAAGGTCCCGCCACGCATAATCAAGTCTACGATCCCGAGCGGATTCTGTATCCGCTCAAACGAGTTGGCAAACGTGGCGAAGGCAAATGGGAACGCATTAGTTGGGAGCAGGCTCTTTCTGAGATCGCGGAGAAAATGCGCGAGAGCAAAAAGCGCCGCCCGAATGGGATCGTCTATCACGTGGGGCGGCCTGGCGAAGATGGATACACCAACCGCATCGTTCAAACCTGGGGCATGGATGGTCACAACAGCCACACCAACATCTGCTCGTCGTCTTCACGCGCGGGTTACAATTTTTGGGCGGGGCAGGATCGTCCCAGCCCTGATTTTGCCAACGCTCGCGTTATCCTATTGATTTCAAGTCATCTCGAAACGGGACATTACTTCAACCCACACGCCCAACGCATCATCGAAGCGAAAACTGATGGCGCAAAACTCATCACCTTCGATCCGCGTCTCTCGAACACCGCATCCATGAGTGATGTCTGGTTGCCAACATGGCCAGGCAGCGAGAATACGATTCTGCTTGCCATTGCGAATCACTTAATCCAAAACGACCTCTACGACAAAGACTTCGTCCGCAAGTGGGTCAATTGGAAGGAAACGCTTCAGGCAGTAGCCAATGGTCAGTTATCAGTGAACAGTGAAGAACTGGCGAACGAAATACGGAACACGCAACACGCGCCACGTTTTGAAAACTTCGACCTCCTCCTCAAAGACCTCTACGCCGAATACACCTTTGAACGCGCTGCAAAAGAATCAGATGTTCCCATCGAACGCATTGAACAATCCGCAAAATATATTGCGAATTGCGGGGGCAAACTTGCCACGCATGTCTGGCGCAGCGCCAGCGTTGGCAACCTCGGCGGATGGCAGGTCTCGCGCTGTCTCTTTTTCCTCAACGTGCTGACAGGCAGTATCGGTAATCCTGGCGGCACGTCCATGACGGGTTGGAACAAATTCGTGCCCAAGCCGTTCAAAGGCGCGCCCGCTCCCGAAACGTGGAACGAACTTCACTACCCCATCGAATGGCCGCTTGCGCATTACGAAATGTCCTTCCTGCTCCCCCACATGCTCGAAGAGGGGCGCGGCGACATCGATGTTTATTTCACGCGCGTCTACAATCCGCTATGGACGAATCCCGATGGCTTCATGTGGCTCAAGGCGCTCAAGGATGAATCAAAAATAAAATGTTTTGCGGCCATTACGCCAACATGGAACGAAACCGCGTGGTTCGCCGATTATGTTTTGCCGACGGGTCTCGGCCCCGAACGCCACGACCTGATGAGTCAGGAAACGCATTCGGGGCAGTGGATTGCATTTCGTCAACCCGTCCGCCGCGTGGCGATGGAACGCGCTGGCATGAAAGTTGATTTCACTTATCAAGCCAACCCTGGCGAAGTCTGGGAGGAAAACGAATTCTGGATTCAACTTTCCGCGCGCATGGACCCCGATGGTTCGCTTGGCATTCGTCAGTGGTTCGAGTCGCCGTATCGCAAGGGCGAGATCATCACAGTGGATGAATACTATCAATGGATTTTTGAAAACTCGGTGCCTGGTCTGCCCGAAGCCGCCGCCAAAGAAGGGCTGACTCCGTTGGACTACATGCGCAAGTATGGAGTCTTTGAAGTCAAGAAGGAAAATTATTCTCCCTTCGACAAAACGCTTCATACGACGCCTGAAACTGGTCTGACCTCCGATGAGCATGATCGTGCCCTTGACTCTTCGGGCGGAGTCGTCGGCTTGATGGTGGATGGTCAGCCCAAGGCGGGGTTTGATACGCCCAGTAAAAAATTGGAATTCTTCAGTCAGACCATCCACGATTGGGGCTGGCCTGAAAAAGAGAATGTACTCCCGTGGTCGGTGAAGAGTCACGTCCACCCCGACTTCATCAACCGCGAAAAAGGCGAGATGATTTTGCTACCGAATTTTAGATTACCAACGTTGATTCATACGCGCAGCGCCAACGCAAAATGGCTGTACGAGATCAGCCACAAGAATCCAATTTGGATGAACCCCGATGACGCAAAACGAATCGGCGTGGACACTGGCGATCTCGCCCGCGTAGACACAGAGATCGGCTATTTCATTGATAGCGTTTGGGTTACTGAGGGAATCAAACCTGGCGTGATTGCCATCAGTCATCACCTGGGACGCTGGCGTTTACAGGAAGACTCAGGCGTCAATCGCGGCGCGTCAAATCTCGTGGAACTCAACGACGATGGCAAAGGCGGATTCCTGCTGCGAGTCATTCACGGCGCAACCGCATGGAAATCCAGCGACCCCGACACGAGCCGCATCTGGTGGAGCAATGTAGGCGTGACGCAAAACCTCGCCCATGCCGTTCACCCCGACCCTATCAGCGGCGGCCACTGCTGGCTGCAAAAAGCGACCAACGTCCGCAAGGCAAATGCCGATGAAAAAGCAGGCGATATTTTTGTGGATACAAATAAATCCATGGAAAAATATCGTGAATGGCTGGCGACAACGAGACCTGCAAACAAAGTCAGTCCCGATGGGAATCGCCGTCCCTACTGGCTCTCGCGTCCGTTGAAGCCAATCAAAGAGGCGTATAAGTTGAAGAAATAGATTCAGTAGCGCGACACATTGTCCCCGTATGGGGGTTTATGTCGCCTTGCAATTGCGAGATAAATCTCGCAGTACGCGAGAATGCCCCTTGAAACAGAATCAACTTCGGGTGAGTCCCGATACGTGGGTTTCATCCAGAGGAAAAAGTCTGGTCAATAAATGTCACAAATTAGTATAACGTTACTGTTCCTCTTCATCGCCGCTCTTTTGCTGTTGGGGAATATTCTTCGAGCCGACATCGTCGCGTTGATGTTGATGCTTGCATTGGGCTTGAGCGGCATTCTAACCCCGCAGGAAGCGTTTTCAGGATTCAGCCGTTCAGCGGTCATCATCATGTTATCGGCCTTTGTCCTCGCGGAAGGATTGCGCCGTTCAGGCATGACCGAACGCATGGGTTTGTTCATTATTAAATTATTTGGCCAGGGTGAAAAGCGGTTGATCTTCGGTGTGATGACTGCATCGGCGGTGCTTTCACTTTTCATGAACAACATCGCCGCCGCATCATTGCTATTCCCTTCCTTGTCCGGGGTGGCGCGGCGTTCAAAAGTGTCATCATCAAAATTGCTCATGCCCCTGGCGTTTGGGACCATCCTGGGCGGCATGGCCACGTTACTGACCACCACCAACATTGTTGTCGGCGGGTTGCTGCATGATGCAAAACTCCCGGGCTTCGCGTTGACCGATTTTGCCCCCATTGGTCTCCCTCTCGCATTGGCGGGAATACTGTTCATGGTTTTATGGGGACGGAGATTATTGCCGAACCAATCTCCCGCACAACGCCACGAAGAAGGCGAAGAGACGGATGACCTGCTCAACACATATCAACTCTCTGAAAGATTGGTGCGCGCAAAGATATGCAAAGGTGGAAGTCTCGATGGCATTACGCTTGCAAAAAGCGGTTTGCGCGAAAAGCATAACCTCAATGTAATCGCTGTTCAACGCGGAAGGACCACACTGCCGATTGAGGCAAAAACTGTTTTGAAAGGCGGGGATATTCTTTTGATCATGGCCCGCCCGGAAGACAGTATGCCGGAGTCACTTAAAGATATGCTCGATGTGCTTCCTTCCGGTGAATGGCAGCAGGATTATCTTTCCACACCGGATATGAAGTTGATTGAGACCGCAATTGCGCCGCGCTCTCATCTTGCCAGCCTGACTCTGCAGGAGATTCGCTTTGAACAAAAATTCAACGCAAAGGTACTGGCCGTCTGGCGGCGTGGACGTTCCATCCGCACCCGCCTTGCGGATTTGCCGCTTGAATTTGGCGATGGCCTGTTGCTTCAAGGAACGGAGAAAAGCCTGGGTTTGTTGAGAACAGAGCCCGGCTTGATGCTCCTTGCTGAATCCGCGCCATCCACACGCATGACCCTGCGCGGCTGGTTCACTACGTTGATCATGGCTGGCACTTTGTTTTTGGCGGTTGCCTTCCCCAACCTGATTGCAGAGATTATGTTGAGCGGCGCGGTGGCAATGGTCTTGATCCGCACGATGAACATGGATCAGGCATACCGCGCGATTGATTGGCGCAGCTTATTCCTTGTGGCGGGAATGCTTCCCGTGGGTGTTGCGTTGAATAAAACTGGCGCATCAACCTTGTTCGCAAATGCGATTCTGTCATCCCTCGGCGGGGCGGGACATTTGGTTTTACTGGCAGGGTTTGTCCTGCTCACCGTAGCCATGACTCAAATCATCAACGGCGCGGCTG
This sequence comes from Chloroflexota bacterium, assembly GCA_016234535.1. Classification (GTDB taxonomy): domain Bacteria; phylum Chloroflexota; class Anaerolineae; order Anaerolineales; family Villigracilaceae; genus Villigracilis. Next base: position 5,551 of record JACRBH010000158.1, on the reverse strand, counting down.
CGGTGACGGTTGTTGCGCCGATTGCAATCGCCGCCGCCCAACAGGTCGGCATGGAGCCTAGAAGCATGGCGATGGCGGTGGCGCTCGCTTCATCCATGGCGTTCATGTCGCCGCTGGGGCATTCGGTTAATGTGATGGTCATGGGCGCCGGCGGCTATACATTCAAGGACTACGCCCGCGTGGGCGTCCCGTTGACTATTATTCTCGTCATCCTTCTTCTGGTTATTCTTCCCTATATCATGCCGATTGGATAAATATTATGACGACACCAAAAAATACAACACCTAAAAAAAGAGCTGCTTCAAAGAAGCAGGAAGTTGAAGAGCCTGTCTGGACTTATCGCGGATACAAGTTAAAGACAAGCGAGTTTGTCACTGCAATGGTGCATCTCTTCCGCGCGGAGATCCAGCGCGCCAATGTCTGGCGTCAACGGCTGGATACCACCACGAACTGGGCGGTTGTATCCTCGGGAGCCACTCTTTCCATCGCATTCAGCCAGCCCAATGTTCACCATGGTGTGATCATTCTCAATACATTGTTGACGACATGGTTTCTTTTTATCGAAGCGCGGCGGTATCGTTATTATGAATTGTGGAGTTACCGCATCCGCCTGATGGAGACGGATTTTTATGCCGCCATGCTGGTCCCGCCATTTCATCCTTCGCCGGAATGGGCTGAGAGTCTGGCTGAAAATTTACTTTCACCGAGTTTCCCCATTTCCATGTGGGAGGCGTTTGGCCGCCGGTTACGGCGCAATTATTTATGGATTTTCTGTATGCTTGGCGCTTCATGGTTTGCAAAAAGTTATCTTTTCCCCGATCCCGCAACCAGCCTGTCGGAATTTGTTTTGAGAGGGGCCGTTGGGCCGATACCAGGTCAGATCATGATAGCTCTTGGCGCCATCTACTATGGCTTTCTTTTGTTGATCGCCATTGGTACTGTCGGCATGACCAAGGCCACCGGCGAAATACTTCCGCGCTTTGGCGGAGACAATGGTCATGAGAATCATGAAGAGGAAGGCAAACCGAAAAGCCTGCGCGAATTATTGATTCCCAAACACCGCAGACGGCAATATCTGGCATTGATCATTACCGATAAAACCAAAGCCGTTTCAGACCGCATTCTCACCGATCTCAGGCGCGGCGTTACGGCCATGTCTGGCAAGGGAATGTATACGGGGAAGGACCATTCAGTCCTCATGTGCGCCATTACCGTCACGGAAATCCACAATTTGAAATCAGCCGTTTCGAAGGAAGACCCGAATGCGTTTGTGATTGTTTCACCCGCGCATGAAGTTCTTGGGCGCGGCTTTAACCCGCTTTCGGAAGAAAAATAATGCGCACGCTTGGCGATATTCTGAACGAGAGTTCGGCCCGGCACAAACACGTTTGTCCGCGGCAGGTGCTTGGCGCGCGCATGGCGTTATATGCCGCCGAACTTCTTCAATTGGATTTGCCGCGCACAGATAAGCGCCTGCTCGTCATTGCTGAAACAGATGGATGCGCAGTGGATGGAATCATCGCCGCATCGGGCTGTCACATTGGCAGCCGCACGCTTCGCATTCTGGACTTTGGGAAGGTTGCGGCGACATTTACAGACACCCACACTGAAACATCCCTGCGCATCACGCCCTCAGGCGCATCCCGCTCGCTCGCATTGGAATATGTTCCCAAAGCACCCAACAACTGGGCGGCCATGTTACATGCTTATCAGATCATCCCCGCTCATGAACTGTTTACATTTCAACACGTTGAGCTAATGCCATCACTTGATGAAATCATTAGCAAGCCAAACAGAAAAACGGTATGCGAAAACTGCGGGGAGGAGATCATCAATGGCCGCGAGGTGTTGATTAAAAATGTTATCCTTTGCCGCACTTGCGCGGGCGAGGGGTATTACCGTTGTTGCGCTGAAGAAGTTATTTTCTTCTGAGTCTTTGGGGCTTTGTGGCAATAAAGCGGACTGTTCAGACACTTGCTGGGAGTTAAATTAAATTCCGCCCTTCATTCGTTTGAAGGGCGGAATTGAGTCCAAAACCTGATTCAGTTATTCACCTTACGCGGTAACGCGAGACGCTTTGCAGTCTCGCAAAGTGGGCGACACAAACCCCCATACGGGGACAATGTGTCGCGCTACAGGTGGACTGCTAGTTAACCGGTGTGGATGTAGCTGTGGGGAGCGATGTGCCAGGCCCTGGTGTAACGGGCGTGCTTGTGGGTGGGCGTGTAGGTGTGGGAGTTACCATATTGACGGGGATGATTAACAAGTCGCCGATCTTGATGGCGTTGGTGTCAGTGATGCTGTTTTCCTTGACTATGTCATCGATGGTGCTGTTGAAGAGGGCGGCAATGAGGCCGAGCGAGTCTCCGGCTTTGACGATGTATTCAACCTTTGTGCCGCGCGGCAAGTCTGCTGGGATTGGGGTGGAAGTTGGAAATGGCGCTCCGGGTGCGGGCAGCAGAATCACCTGACCCGGGAGGATGTTTTGCGTGGTCGGGTCTACACCGATCGGAAATCCCCGGTCATCTATTCCGCCGAAGGGGTTTAGCAGCAAAATCCAGGCGACGCCATCATCGCCGAGATTGTATTTTTCAACGATCAACCCGAGATAGTCGCCTTGCTGGACAGTGTAATTGAAATTCGTCGAAAATGTTGGCGTAAACGTGACCGTGGGCGTAAACGTAACTGTCGGGGTTTCCGTAGGCGTATTTGTGAGAGTCGGAGTGAACGTGAGGGTGGGGGTGGCGGTCTCTGTGGCTATTAACGAGTTAAGCGGTCTTCCCGGTTCGAGCATCCATGCAACCAGCAGGGCTACGCCGATCAGAACAAGTATGATGGCGGCAATGAGAATAATATTTGGCCCGCCTGACTGCCTGCGTTTGCGGTACGCGTTGATAACATTGGACGATGAAGATGACGAAATCGGAGGTCTGTTGTTCATGAATTGTTTTCCTTATATTAAAGCGCTGTTGTCGGGCGCTTCCACCTTGGCTTTGATTACCTTGAAAATAATTCTACCTGAAAAAAAGGAATCGCGTACACAAGAAAACAGGTAGACAAGTACATAAATATTAGACGGTATCGGAAATAACTTATATGCCACCGTCCCGAAGGTTTGAGCGAGGAAATTCAATGCCAAATAACAACCTTTGGGACGTTTTTTCTAATTACCGATAACGTCTATTAAGCAGCTTGTCTACCTGTGTACGTGTTTATCACACTACTACTTCATGTGCGCTTTCAAATACTTCCCCGTGTAAGACTCTTTTACCTTCATCACTTGTTCCGGCGTGCCTTCTGCGAGCAACTCGCCGCCGCGGTCACCGCCTTCGGGGCCGAGATCGATTAGCCAGTCCGCGATTTTGATGATATCGAGGTTATGTTCGATGATCACCACCGAGTTACCGGCGTCCACCAGCCTCTGGAGTACTTCGATCAACTTGTGAACATCTGCGGCGTGCAAGCCGACAGACGGTTCATCCAAAACATAGAGCGTGCGCCCCGTAGCGCGGCGTGACAATTCCTTCGAGAGCTTCACGCGCTGGGCCTCGCCGCCGGAAAGGGTGGTGGCAGGCTGGCCCACACGCACATATCCCAGCCCCACTTCCTGCAATAATTTCAATTTGTTTTGCATCGGCGGAAAATTGACGAACTCCGTGAGCGCGTGGTCAACGGTCATGTCAAGAATATCTGCAATGCTGTATTGATCGCGGAACATCACCTGCAAGGTCTCACGGTTGAATCGCTTGCCGTGGCACACATCGCAAGGCACGTACACATCGGGCAGGAACTGCATTTCGATCCGCAGCTCGCCCTGTCCCTGACAAGCCTCACAGCGTCCGCCATGTACGTTGAACGAGAATCTTCCGGGCTTATATCCGCGCACTTTGCTTTCCGGCAGTTCCGCAAACAGCTTTCTGATTTCATCAAACAGCCCGGTATACGTCCCAGGGTTGGAGCGCGGCGTGCGTCCGATCGGCGACTGGTCAATGTTGATGATCTTATCGAGATGCTCAATCCCCTCAATGCGCTCATGTTCGCCCGGGCTTGTGCGCGCAAACATCAACTTTGCTGCCAGCGCGTTGTACATAATATCGCTCATCAGCGTGGACTTGCCCGACCCGGAAACGCCGGTAATGCAAACCATTTTTCCCAATGGGATCGAGACATCTATGCCCTTCAAGTTGTTCGCCGTTGCGTTGACAATTTTCAGCGCCTTGCCATTTCCTTCGCGCCTCTTCTTCGGGACTGCAACCTGCTTGCGCCCCGAGAGGTATTGTCCTGTCAGCGACTTTGGGTGCGCCAAAATCTGTTTCGGCGTGCCTTCTGCGATTATCTCTCCGCCATGTTCGCCGGCGGCTGGACCCAGGTCAATGACCCAGTCTGCTTCGCGAATGGTCTCATCATCATGTTCGACAACCAAAACCGTGTTGCCGAGATCGCGCAATCCCTTAAGTGTTTCCAGCAGGCGCGCATTATCGCGCGGATGCAGGCCGATGGACGGTTCATCCAAAACGTAGAGAACTCCCACTAAACGGGAACCAACCTGCGTCGCGAGTCGGATGCGCTGCGCTTCGCCGCCTGATAATGAAGTGGCGGAGCGATTCAAGGTCAGGTAATCCAATCCAACGTTGACGAGAAAATTAAGCCGCTCGTGAATTTCCTTGATGACGCGTTCGGCAATGGCTTTCTGTTTCGACGTCAGCGGTGAATTCTTGCCGGCAATTTTCTTGACCCATTCAAGGGTCTTTAACACAGGCCAGGAATTTGCCTCGACGATATTTACATCGTTTACGGTGACTGCCAGCGCGGCTGGATTAAGTCTTTTGCCGCCACAGGTGGGGCAGGGGCGGTCGGACATGAATTCGCTGATCTTCTCGCGGATGTATTCGGAATTGGTTTCGCGATAGCGCCGCTCCATGTTTGTGATCACACCCTCAAAGGCGCGTGTGAATTTGAACTCATTCCCGTTTGCGCCTTGATAGGTCATCTGGATCTGTTTGTCGCCAGTGCCGTATAAGACAATTTTTAGTTGTTCCCTGGTTAGGTCTTTGACGGGTTTATCCAGATCTATTTTGAAAGCTTTCGCCGCATTGATCAGACTCTGCCAATAGTAACCGCCCTCCACTTTGGGGCCGCTCCACTCCATGCTGATGATCGCACCGTCATTGAGCGAGATGCTGTCATCAGGGATGATGCGATCCGGGTCTATCTCCAACTTCGAGCCAAGTCCCTGACAATCCTGACATGCGCCCTGTGGTGTGTTGAACGAGAAGGTGCGCGGCTCGATTTCATTGATACTGACGCCATGTTCGGGGCAGGCTAGATGTTCGGAGAAGGAAATATCCTCCTGCTTGTCAACAAGATGGACGGTGAGATAACCTTCGCCAAACTTAAGCGCGGTTTCGATGGAATCTGTTAAGCGGGTAAGCGCGGCTTTCTTCTCTTCTTTTTCGCCCCCATGCGAAATGACGAGGCGGTCTACAACCGCTTCGATGGTGTGTTGTTTGTAACGGTCGAGTTCGATTTCATCATCCAGAGAGTAGACAGT
>JACRBH010000157.1 GCA_016234535.1 Chloroflexota bacterium | reverse complement strand
GGTTGTTGAGCGCAACCAGCTTATTCAACGTGTAAACAATATTGTCAGCCGCTTCAAATTTATCCCCAGGGTCGAGAAAGGCGTTAAGACGTGGCAGAACGATGCCAGACTTTGGACGAAAAAGTATTTTGACAAGGACCTTCTGAATTGGTTTGGCAGCAGTTATGCCACTTACCACCAATTGAGAGTTGCAAGTGTTCTGGAAGGATTGAAATCTGCGGTTCTGCGTGCGTTCAATTGGAATGAGAATGGTAAAGAGGCTGAAAATTTAGCCACCCTTTTGGAAGGATGGCGGCGGTTTTATTACACCACTGACCCCAGGTATAAGAAGACGCATTGGTCGGAGAACGATATCCTGTATCGCTTTGATACCATCTGGCGGATGCGCCGCATACAGTACATGCAGGGTGTGATCAACCAATTGCTGGAAGCTGTTTATGCCTCCGCGGAGAATTCGAAATATACTGCTGAAGAACATGATAGATTGGTAAAGCAGGCCAACAAGGTTGTCGAATTGAGCGGCGTTAAATTCGATATATTCGAACTCGATAATGAGAAGGCCCGGTCAGATTTAACTGGAATAAAAAAGAGTCTCAACGATGCCTATGGGTATTTGCGCGCACGCGGACGACAATTGCGCTCCCAATCATTGCTGAAAAAAACGCAGAAGGATGAGCAGTTGCAGGTTTATATTAATGAGTTGACATCGTTGAAAAAATATCTTGAAGGGAGTGGCGATGGCGATCCGGGGAACATATATCTGAATGAACTGGCGGAGAAGGGACGCAGTTTCTTACAGGAAACCTCCGCAGTTAAAACGGATATACCCGAACTGGTGGAGGTGTTTGGGAAACTTGAAGCGATGTTCAGTTCCCTTGCTGTTCATCTCGATGATAAAACAGGCAGGGGATATGTCCGCGACAGTTTGTCGCTCGCAAGCAGCAGGGTCAGGTCTGCGATTGGCGGCGTGCCTAAAAAAGGTCAGAAGGATGAGCGCACCGATCTCCAGAAATGCCTGTACCATTACTTCGATCATTTTGAATATTATGATATGTTGATCTTCCCTGTTTATTATGGGACGGGAGTGGAGGAGTCGGACGAGGCGGAAATCATCCGCATTAGCCCGGAGGATGCGACCAGCCTATTCAATGAAAAGAAGGCCGGCAGCAAAAAATTAGCTGGGACAGCAGTCGCCAATTTTGGGGCGTTTTTTGCCCAGGAGTGGCGCGAAAACGATATGATGTGGGGACGCCTCGATGGAGCAGAATGTTTGGTCAAAGCTTTGCAAGCCGAGAGTGATGAACGCGCAGAACTGATCGAGGAAATCCACCAATCCATTCTTCAGGATGAATTAACTCCCCGCGACGAAGTCAAGGTGTTTCAAACGAAGCATGAAGTGGAAAAGGCTGCTGTTGGAAAATATAAATCCCGTTTTGGATTACAGGACGGTCAGGCAGAGTGGTTGTATAAAGCCATCCACCGGCTTTCCAAGCCTGAAAAGCTGACGGAGAATTTCAGGAACGGCTATTCGATTGACAGGGGATTTCAACCCCGCGATACGCTGCTGGCAGGTTCGCGCGCCATGCGTGTCTTTGGCAATCTGTTGAATGGACTTTCGGGTAGTTATAAATCCGTCACTTCTCCCGCCAAATGGGTCACAGCCATTGGAAGCATTATCGCTGGAATACTGGCTGTGGCGCTTCCCAATTCAATGGGTAATTTTCTCGTCGCTGGTTATTGGATCTGGCTGCTATATGTTTTTGAGATTTTGCTGGGCGGGGCAGGCTGGTTGTTCGGAGCAAAGGATGTGCAGGGAATTGGTGTTTCGTTGTTTGCGCTGACAGCCGCCGCGCATTTGTTCCTGACCGTTGTGAATCGATGGCTCAGCGGAAGGATCAATCAAAAACTTTTCCGCATCCTCATTTCTGTTTTGATTTTTCTGTTGATCGTTGGCGTTTTCTTCCTGCTTTATGTCGGCCTGTTGGATCTGGGAATCCTCAAAATCCCCGAAGGATTGTTCGGTGACTGGCTGCTCAAGATCACCAATGACTGTTCTCAAATAACTCAGCCTGATACGGTGCTTTCCTGCCGTCCAGCAGAATGAACGGCGCGGCGCGTTCCGCAACAATTCCAAGTTTTCGCAGATTAGACAAGTCGCGCAGGCGGCTTGTCTTTCTTTCACGCAGGATCGCTTCTGCGCCTTTCAAACCGATGCCGGGAATGCGGATCAATTCCTGTTTTTCAGCTTTATTGATTTCGATGGGTCTGTTTATCAAATACATTCGCGCCCAGGCTTGTTTCGGATCGGCATTGAGGGGCAGGTTGTTGTAATTGGTAAATGGTAAATCTTCAAGATCGAAGCCATAGTCGCGCAAAAGGAAGGATGCCTGATATAAACGGTGCTCGCGCATGGGGTCAACAGCAGGTTTGTTTTCGAGTGGGGTGTCTCTTATAGGATGGAACGCCGAAAAATAAGCGCGCTTCAAGCGCACGTTTTTATTCAGCCAGTTTGTGATAGTCAGCAGTTCGAGATCGCTTTCATCGGAGCCGCCCGCCACAAATTGTGTGACAGTGGATGGCCAGCGCCCATTCCAGAATTTATAGGCTGGCACAGTCCTGCGAATTTCCTCGACCCATTTCAATGGACGCAATAATTCTTCCATGAAAACTTTATGCGGTGCAAGCCTTGCGAGTCGTTCCGTGCTTGGCGCTTCGAGATTGATCGATACACGGTCGGCCAGCTGCATGGCACGATAAACCTGATCTTTCTCTGCGCCCGGCATTATCTTTAAGTGAAGATAGCCTTTGTACTGATGTGTTTTACGCAGGATGTCGGCGGTATCGAGAAGTTTATCCATCGTGCGGACTCCGCCTCCTGCCAACCCGGAGCTGAGAAATACACCTTCGGCTGCTCCACTCTGATTCAGTTTGCTGAACAAGCCCGCGAATTCATCGGGCTTGAATGTGGCGCGGCGAAAATCACGCCCCGCGCGGAATGGACAATAGAAACAATCACGCTCACAGGCTGAAGAGAGCAGAGTCTTGAGGAGCATGATCTTCTGCCCATTGGGGAGTTGGGCGGGATGCACAAAGGCTTGATCCTTCTCCTTCGGACTGAAGCAGGCCGGGGCGGAGGGAGCGACGCGCGGTTCCCCGTCCGGTTCAAACGTCATTTGAGAAGATAACAGCTTGAGAGTCTCGATCGAGTCCATAAATCCATTTTAGAACATTTGGTCTATTTCATCAAGAGGGAATTTGTGGAATAATAGCGGAGGGTATCCCGTACCTTTGGGCTATTGTCAGTGTTTTTATTGCATACCAATCAGAGGAGTGTACTTCCGCGAGGAAGTGAGGAGGAGTGTATTGCAGATAATAAACATTCGCTATTCGTAAGTTCGGTTTCTTGAGTTCGGAAAAAATAAATTCAAGTCCAAGGAGAATTACGAAAATGGCTGATAAAAGTATGGAAAAAGACAAGAGTCACTTGCATAAAATGGGGTATGCTCAACAACTTGCAAGGCGTATGAGCGGGTTCTCGAATTTCGCAATTTCATTCTCAATCATTTGTATTCTGGCTGGCGGTATTACTACGTTTGCCACAGGCTTTAGCTCTACAGGCGGCGCAGGGATTGGGGTCGGCTGGCTTATCGGTGGCGCAGTGGCAGTTATCGTTTCGTTGTCCATGGGACAGATTGCTTCTGCGTATCCCACAGCTGGCGGTTTGTATCATTGGTCATCAATGCTTGGCGGGCGCGGCTGGGGCTGGGTCACAGCTTGGTTCAATGTTCTTGGCCTCTTTTTTGTTGTGTCTTCGGTGGATGTAGGGGTATGGTTGCTTTTCCGTGACCTTATCCTCGTAGGCATTTTCAAAATGGATCCTCTTGTATTCACAGCCAGTCATCAATTGATCGCTGTTGGATTAATCCTGATTAGCCAGGCTTTGTTTAACCACTATGGCATTGAACTAACCACAAAATTAACAGACTTCAGTGGTTATTTCATCTTTATCGTGGCAATCGTGCTAACCATTTCTCTTCTGGTATTCTCACCTGTTGCACTTGATTTCTCCCGTTTGTTCACATTCACTAACTTTACAGGCGATGCAGGTGGCGGCGTGTTCCCCCGCACCGAGAGTATGGGCGTCGCATTCCTGTTTGGATTGATTCTCGTTTGTTATACCATTACAGGCTATGACGCTTCCGCGCACACATCGGAAGAGACGCACGACGCGCAAATAAATGTGCCAAAAGGCATGTGGCAGGCTGTGTTCTATTCCGTGCTTTTCGGCTACTTTATGGTTGCATCATTTGTGCTGGCGATGCCAAGTGTGGCGGAAGGCGCGTCTAAAGGCTGGGGCTCCTTCTTATATGTGATGGAAAGTTCGTTGATGCCAACATGGCTCCTATATTTCCTGTTTGTTGGCATTGTGGTGAATAACTATCTTTGCGGCCTCGCGGGTCTTACATCCGCTTCCCGCATGACCTTTGCCTTTGCACGCGATGGCGGTCTTCCTGCTTCGGGATTCCTCTCCCACGTCAGCACTATTTACCGCACCCCCACGTATGCCATTTGGACAGCCGCTGCAATCGCATGGGCGTCCGTCATTTACGCAAATGCGTTTGTGGTACTTGCGACAGGCTGCGCAGTATTCCTGTATTTCTCGTATATCTCGCCAGTAGTCGCCGGCTTCTTCGCTGAAGGCACCTCGAAATGGCCGGAGAAGGGACCTTTCAACCTTGGCGCCTTCTCAAAGCCACTCGCCATCATTTCAGTAATTGGTGGATTTGTTCTTGCCATCACCGGCTTCCAACCGCCAAACGAGAAGGTTTTCTATCTCACTGTTGCGATGGTTGTAGTACTGGCTGTTTTTTGGTTTGGGTTTGAGAGCAAACGCTTCCAAGGTCCCCCCACTGGTGATCGCATCAAAGAGAACCAGAAGAAGATCGCAGAGATCGAAGCGCTATACAAAGATTAATATTGATATTTTGAACGTTCTTTAATATAAAAGCGGCATCTTTTTGAGATGCCGCTTTTATATTTTTCAGAGGGAATTAGGATAAAATCCAGTATAGGCGTTCTTTTATTTGTTGGATAAAACTACAAGGCCGCAAATATGAAAACAAAACTAACCAAACTTTTTATGGAATTTTTTGAAAGTGAAAAAGCGTCGGGGGTTATTCTAATTCTTTGCACACTAATTTCAATCATGATTGCCAATTCCTATTTCGGAAAAGGATACCTGGATTTTTGGCATACAAAAATTGGATTTGAAACAAGTGGTATTGCTTTGAAATACAGTATCGAACACTGGATTAATGACGGTTTAATGGCAATTTTTTTCCTGCTCATTGGGCTTGAAATTGAAAGGGAACTTTATATCGGCGAACTATCCGACCTAAAAAATGCAACACTTCCTATTTTTGCCGCCGTAGGCGGCATGGCAACACCCGCTCTGCTTCACTTCCTTTTCAATCAGGGAACAGAAACACAGGCGGGTGTCGGTATTCCAATGGCAACAGATATTGCGTTTGCGCTTGGAGTACTTGCAATCTTGGGTGGCAGAGTTCCAATATCGCTAAAGATTTTTCTTACCGCATTTGCCATCATAGATGACTTGGGCGCGATCGCCATTATTGCCATCTTTTATGTGGGCGATTTCTCGCTTCTATACTTTGTGTTGTCTTTAGGGATACTTGCAGGGTTGTTTATATTAAATCGCCTTGGCGTACATTGGCTGCCTTTTTACCTCATCCCTGGAATTGCCATGTGGTACTTTATGCTCCAATCTGGCATTCACGCCACGATAGCAGGCGTTCTTCTGGCTTTTGTGATTCCGTTTGGAAATGGTGATGAAAAATCACCATCCTATAAATTACAACATTTCCTGCATAAACCTGTGGCATTTTTCATCATGCCAATTTTCGCGCTCGCAAATACTGGTATTGCCCTGACAGGAAGTTGGGTTCAAGGCTTGGTATCAACGAACGGCTTGGGAATTTTTGTCGGCTTGGTTGTTGGCAAGCCGCTGGGTATTGCCCTGTTTAGTCTGTTGGCTATCAAAAGCGGTCTGTCTCAATTACCAAATGATGTGTCCTGGAAGCAAATCATTGGCGCTGGTTTTTTGGGCGGTATTGGATTCACCATGTCGATCTTTATTGCGTTGTTGGCTTTCGGCAATCCTGAAATTGTCCAAAGTTCAAAGATTAGCATTTTAATCAGCTCACTTGTGGCGGGTACCTTCGGATTTTTAATTTTGAGCAGAGAAAAAGCCGCGTCGATTGACGCAACATAAAACCGCATATTAAATTCTTGGTTATCGGAGGCACAATGAAATATCTGCTTGGCATTGACCAGGGCACAACACAAACGACAGCAGTTATTGTAAATGAGCTTGGTAAAATGATCGAGAAGAATTCGGCGCAACTGCCGGCGCGATTTCCGCAAGCGGGGTGGGTGGAACAGGAACCCGCCGACATCGTCCGCACGGTGAAAGAGGCTTGTGCGCCTTTGCTTGCTAAATATGAAATTTCCGCGGCGGGGTTTGATAATCAAGGTGAAACCTTTGTTGTTTGGGATAAGGATACGGGTGAGCCGGTGACTCCCGCCATAGTCTGGCAGGACACGAGGGGAGAATCCGTCTGTAAAGCACTCGCTTCAAACGTGGACCCGGAACTGCTGCGCCGCAAGACGGGGCTGCTGCTCGACAGTTATTTCTCCGCGCCGAAACTCAAGTGGGTATTTGAAAATTTTCCAGACATTCGCAGGAAAGCGCATGAAGGTAAGCTAAAATTTGGAACGACTGAAACCTGGGTCATCTGGTCGTTGACTCAAGGCAGGCTGCACATCACGGACCCGTCTACTGCTTCGCGCACATTATTATTCGATATGAACAAGTTTGAATGGGACGAAGATCTGCTGAAACTATTCGATGTGCCGCGCAGTATGCTGCCCGAAGTAAAACCGTCCGCTGGGTATATTGGCGATGTCGATTTTGGAGGCAGGGATGGGCAGGGACAAGCCCTGCCCTTACATGCTTTATTGGTGGATCAACAAGCCGCGTTGTTTGGTCAGGCATGTTTCAATGCCGGTGAAATGAAATGTTCATTTGGCACGGGCAGTTTCCTGTTGATGAACATTGGCGATAAACCCAAATTATCGAATAACGGGTTGCTCACTACCGTCGGCTGGAATTTCAATGGGCACACTGCCTACGCTTTTGATGGCGGCATCTTCGTCGCAGGTTCGGCGGTACAATGGCTGCGAGATAATTTGAAAGTCATTCCTGATTCAGCCTCAAGCAATGATGCGGCGAAGCGTTCAACTGATTCTGGTGTGGTCGTTGTCCCTGCCCTGCAAGGACTCGCCGCCCCTCACTGGCGGACAGATGTACGTGGCGCGATGTTCGGATTGAACCGCAGCACCGGCTCGGATGATATTGTCCGCGCCACGCTGGACGGGATTGCGTGCCGGGTATATGAGGTGGTGACAGCCATGTCGCAGGATTTGGGGCAAGCGCCTCCGCACCTCAAAGTGGATGGCGGCCCGTCAGGGAACCCATACCTTATGCAAATGATCGCAGACTTGTTGAATCTTGAAGTGCGAGTCTCTGCGGCGCTGGAGGCGACTGCCATCGGAATCGCAAACCTGGCGGGCGTCTCTGCGCTGGGAACATCCTTTGACGAACTATCAGGGAACTGGAAATCTGAAACAAGTTATTTGCCGGAGATGAGCGAAGAGGAAAGAGGAAGGAAATTGTCACAGTGGAATAAAGCGGTTGAGGCGGTAAAAAGATTTCATGGGGACGAGGTAAATAAGTAGACAAGTAAGCAAGTGGACATGTGTGAGTGTCTACTTGTTTACTATTTTGAATGGAATTCAGATTATGACAACAACATTTGATATCGCAGTGATCGGCGCGGGTGTGGTGGGGTCGGCTATTGCACGTGAACTTTCCCGGTATGAGCTTGCGGTTGCATTGATTGATTCCGCACCGGATGTGGGGATGGGGACATCAAAAGCAAGCACGGCCATTTGGCACACCGGGTTCGACGCCAAGCCCGGAACGCTTGAAGCGACTCTCATGCGCCGCAGTTACGCACTCATGGATAAGTACATGCCTGAGGCAAATATTCCGCATGAAAGACTCGGCGCAATTTTGATTGCCTGGAATCAAGAGCAGTTGGATGCATTGCCATCCCTGCGGAATAAGGCGTACGAAAATGGGGTGATGGATGTTGAGATCATTTCATCGGAAGAAATCTGTAGGCGCGAACCGCATATCAACAAGGGCGCATTGGGCGGACTGCTTGTGCCGGGTGAGGGAATCCTTTGCACTTATACAACTCCCCTGGCATACGCGACTCAGGCTGTGTTGAATGGGGCTGAATTATTTTTGAATTTCCCGGTGAACCACATAAAAGAGGATGACGATGCCTGGCTGCTGGCCGGGGAGGGCGGCAATGTGCGCGCGCGATATGTCGTCAACGCGGCGGGATTGTTTTCAGACGAGATCAATGCCCGTTTTGGCCACACCAATTTCACGGTCACGCCGCGACGCGGACAGTTGATTGTATATGACAAATTTGCGAGACCTCTCGTTAACCACGTCCTGCTTCCAGTGCCGACATCCAAAACAAAAGGCGTGTTGATCAGCCCGACCGTCTATGGAAATATTTTGCTTGGGCCGACGGCGGAAGACCTGCCCGACAAGACGGCAACGCAGACAACGGCGGATGGTTTGGAAATGCTGTTAGGTAAGGGACGCGAGATACTGCCCCAGTTATTGGATGAAGAAGTAACAACCACTTACTCCGGTTTGCGGGCGGCGACAGAGCACAGCGATTATCAGATCGAGATACACGCGGAACAAAGATATTTGTGCGTGGGCGGGATTCGATCCACGGGCATTTCGGCGGCGATGGGGATCGCTGAGTATGCAGTGGAGCTGCTAAAAGGCGCGGGGATGGAGTTTCAATTGAAAGGTGATTTCAAGCCTGTGAAGATGCCGACCATCGGGCAGGCGGCTACCAGACCATATCAAAATGCGGAGATGATCGCGGGAAATCCGCAGTACGCAGAGATCGTCTGTCATTGCGAGCGAGTCTCGCGCGGCGAGTTGATGGATGCCATGAACGCTGTCATCCCCGCCACAACTTTGGATGGTTTGCGAAGACGGACTCGCGCTTCTCAGGGAAGATGTCAGGGGTTTAATTGCCATGCGTCTTTGTTGAAGACCCTTGAGGCCAAGAGGATAGCGAGTCGATGGGGGATCGAGGATCAAGAAAAGAAGACCATGCAGATGGCTGCTCCTGCTCTGCAGGTTTATGATGTATTAATTGTTGGCGCTGGGCCCGCGGGACTTTCGACTGCAATCGAATTAAAGAAACAGGGAATCAAAAACCTTCTTGTTGTAGACCGTGAACCTGAGGCGGGCGGGATGCCGCGCATGTGTCATCACACTGGCTTTGGGCGTACGGACTTGTGGCGCATGTACACCGGTCCGCGGTACGCACAGTATTATCGCGAACTTGCGGAAAGATATGATGTGGAGATTCATACATCAACAACGATTATGGGTTGGAATGCCCTCGCCCTGCCCCTCTCTCAAAAGGAGAGTGGACTTTCAAACAAATTAAGTTTTACTTCGCCAGGCGGGCTGGGTGAAATTGAAGCAGGCGCTGTTTTGCTCGCGACAGGTGTGCGTGAACGGCCACGCGCGGCGCGGATGATACCGGGCACACGTCCGCAGGGAATTTTTACAACGGGTTCATTACAGCGTTTTGTGTATCAGGAGCATCTGCCGATTGGGGAACGCGCGGTCATTGTCGGTGCGGAATTGGTGAGTCTTTCAGCTCTCATGACTTTGATGTATGCTAATGTGAAATGTCTGATGATGTTGACCGAAGAATCCAGGCATCAGATCCAATTCCCTTATATTGCGGTGAAGTGGGCGGTGGCTGATATTCTTTCACGCACACCGGTCATTACGAATACCCGCATCACGAATATCTTTGGCCGCAAGCGCGTTGAAGGGATCGAACTGACTCACGCAAATGGTCAGACCGAAAACGTGGAATGTGACACGGTCATCTTTACCGGTGATTGGATTCCTGAAAATGAAATGGCACGGCTTGGCGGCTTGGAGATCAACCCCATTACGCGCGGGCCAAAGATCGATTCAAGTTTTCAATCTTCGGTCAAAGGCGTTTTTGTGGCTGGTAATCTATTGCGCGGTGTGGAAACTGCGGATCGCTGTGCGCTGGAAGGTATGAAGGCAGGCAGGGCTATTGCGAAGTATTTGAAAAAATAGTAAGTCGGCGGAGTCGAAAGTCTCCAGACTTTTGGTGCAAGTCGGATTGTCAATCCGACTTGCACTTGGGGGAAGCTGAGAATTTTCTAAACCACAATCCACAATTTCTACACAAATCCATCACCGGTGCATAACACCGGATCTTTATACTTGTCAAAACTTGGATAAGTAAAGGAGATAAAAATATGAAAAAGACAATTCCCGCTATAGTAGCCGCCCTGTTAATCACCATGTTGGTTGCGGGCGGAATGTTTGCAGTAGGCGGACAGGCTTTGCTTGGCTCCGCTTCCGCCGCAAGTGACGCGGCGGTAGTTCCAGCGCAGGTACAAACAACAGACCAAACAACACAGGCTTTGCAGGATCAACTTGCAGTGTATCGGGCGCGCGAGACGCAATATCAGGAACAACTCAAGCTTGCCGCGCAGAATATCACCGAGGCAAATCAACAGATCGAACTGGCGAATCAGCAGATCCAGCAATATCAGACCCTGCTTACAGATTTGCAGAACCGCGGATTGATCACTGTTGCTGAAGATGGCACAGTCAGTGTGATGGAACAAGCCTTCTTCCCGGGCGGTCACCATGATGGAGGAAATCACTAATGAACGGCCTGAAAAAACTTCTACGCTGGTGGATCACACTTTCAAGCATGATCGGATTCCTTGTCGGCTGGGTTTTCGTGGCTCAAGCCACAGAGACTGAGTTTGCAAACAGCACAAGCGAAACCGTATCGACAAACACTCAGGTCATTGAAGGGCTCAACCTGCCTCCCATTCCTTCGATTGGCGGAGTAAACCAGGTCAACGCGCAACAGATCACAATTGCGCCTTCCACACAATCTGGCTCATCCTCTTCATTCACGCCACCCTTGCGGACGGGCGGTTCTTAATCCACAAAGCGTCCCGAAGGTTGCAATTCAAACTTCGGGACGTTCGATGAAATAAGGAAAAAATATGTCAACACAAAGCCAAACAAAATTTCTTTCTTCGACTGAAAAGACGCTGACAGTCATCGGCTTGATGACTGCGGTCATCATCCTGCTGACAGTTGGTCTGTACTCCCTCTCGGGCACATCCTTCGCCCAATCATTCAGCGGACTCTTCGCGTTGGATAGCCTTCATATCTGGTGGTATATCTCGCGCGCAGCCGGCCTTATGGGCTACCTGCTATTCTGGCTCTCCACGATTTGGGGCTTTGCGGTCAGCAGCAAAATCCTGGACTCGTTTTTGGAACGCACATTCACCTATGATTTCCACGAACACCTCTCGCTCCTGAGCATTGGATTTGTTATTCTGCATATCGTTGTATTGCTCTTCGATAAATACGAACCCTTGAGTCTGTTGGAAGTATTGATCCCGTTTGTTTCCGCCTACAGACCGTTTTGGGTGGGAATCGGCATCATCGGTTTCTACCTGACCCTCCTGGTGACCATCACCTTCTACATCCGTGACCGCATTTCCATGCGCGCCTTCCGTACGATCCATTACCTGAGCGTCGCGGCATACATTGTTTCCTTCGCGCACAGCATCGCATCAGGGACAGATTCCACGATCACCTGGGTTCAATTGATGTACTGGGGAACCTTCCTCGCCACATTCTTCTTCGGAGTGCAATGGGCCTTCACCTTATTGCTGCGCAAAAAGGCAGCCAGCGCAATATCCACTGGATCATAACAAATGCAGTCGCACCAGTTCCGCGCCATGAATAGCGAGATCGTGTTGATGGCAGAAGGGGATCCGCTGAGCGTGTTCGAGGGTTTCGAGGCCGCCGAGTCTTTCATTCATACCTGCGAGCAGCGCTTTACACGTTTCTCCGATCACAGCGAACTCGCACGCTTGAACCGTTCGGCGGGGAACTGGTTTCAGGTCTCGCCCGATCTTTTTGAACTGGTGAGTGAGTCGCTTTACTATTTTCAAAAAACACGAGGATTATTCGATCCGTCGATTCTGCCTGATTTGAAGCGCGCCGGTTATGACCGCACTTTGGATGAAGTTCAACGCTTCACTGCCGACCCTCAACCTGCCGACTGGTCAATGGGCAGTTCCTCCACCTTTGGCATGATCGAACTTAACGCGAACACATCATCCATTCGCCTGCCGGCTGATATTCAAATTGACCTGGGAGGCATCGCCAAAGGTTGGATTGCTGAACGGGCAGCGCGTCTGCTCAACCAATACGCTTCTGCCTGCGCTGTCAGTGCGGGCGGAGATATGTTCCTGATCGGCACTCCCGAAGGACAGGACTATTGGGAAGTTGAACTCGAAGACCCGCGTAATCCCACTGAAAACATAACCATCCTGCGGGTTGGGGAGGGCGCGGTCGTTACTTCGTCAGTGGCGAAACGTGTTTGGTTACAGGGAACGACTTCCCGCCATCATTTGATCGATCCCCGCAGCCACGAACCTGTTGAATCAGACTGGTTAAGCGTCACAGTGATCGCTCCCCAAATCCTCACCGCTGAAACATTCGCCAAGGCGGCCCTGATCGGTGGGGAGGTGTTTGCGCGGCAAGCCATCGCGCAGGACCCGAGCCTGACGATATTGGCCGTGGACAGGATGGGGCAGTTCCTCGATTTACATGAAGGCACTCTGGTTTGATGTGTAAGAAAAGGAAAAAAACGTAAAGCCGCGGAGAATTCTCCGCGGCTTTACGTTTTTCATAAGTAGCTGAAAAAAAAGCTACGGCAAATTGAAAGTTCTCACCAGGAAGACTGCCATCGAGTCGCGCTTGACGGTGGCAGTGGGACAATAGATGCCAGTGCCGCAGCCACTGGTGATTCCATCGGCAACCAATTGTTCGATATAGTCCGCACCGAAGGAGCCGACAGGCACATCTATAAAAATGCCGGTTGCTGTTGGAGGCGTGAAAGCGATGCCATGTTTGGCGCGTACAAGGAAGATTGCCATCTGTGTACGAGTCACTACGGAGTTTGGACAGAAGTTTCCGCCGCCGCATCCGCTGGTGATGCCATCAGTTGCCAGTTGTTCGATGTAGTCCGCGCCGAAGGAGCCAACAGGAACATCATCAAAAACGCCGGTGGCAGAAGGAGGAACGAATGCGATGCCATGCATGGCACGCACGAGGAATATCGCCATCTGTGCGCGAGTGACGGAAATGGCGGGGCAGTAGTTCAATGGGATAGCCGAACATCCGCCGGTGATACTGGCGTTGTACAGACGTTCAATATAAGAGTATGCCCAGTGGGATGTAGTCACATCGCTAAAAGTTTGTATGATCTCGTAAGCCCCGATATCACAATGTGCGCCCTGCGGACGGGCGATGCCGCGCTGGTCGGTTGCTGGACAATTTGTATCATCACCTGTATTTATTGCGGGGGAACCGGGGGTAAGCGCCATGGTCTGGGTGAATCCGCCATTATTTGCCAAAGAACCAAGTTTGGGATCAGCAGCAAAAGTGGGATTACCACAATTATTTGGCGAAGCAGCATTGGCTACTACTAAGTTGTTGATGTTGATACCAATTATGGCGCTAACAACACTATCGTTGTAACAGTCACCGCCAGAAATTGAGTTGGCAATGATTGTATTTGTTAAGTTCAAAGGACCGTTTCCGTTATAGATACCACCGCCCCATGTTGCAGCTGAGTTATCGGAAAAAGTACTGTTTGATATTGTTAATGGACCATAATTAAGAATACCGCCGCCTTCCTCGCTAGATGAGTTACCCGAAAAAGTGCTGTTCGCAATATTCACAGTACCAATGGATATGATACCGCCGCCACGCGCTAAATTGTTCGAAACAGTACTGTTTATTAGATTCAAGGAGCTTGCATTATAAATACCACCGCCCTCTGTCGCCGAGTTACCAGTAATGGTACTGTTTTCGATTTGCAGAGACTCACCCAGATTCAAGATTCCACCTCCATAGTAAGACGAGTTATTGGAGATCGTGCTACTTGTAATATTCAATATACCTAAATTATGGATACCACCCCCATAGTTACCGGAGATAATACTATTCGCAAGAGATAAAGTGCCGAGATTTCTGATACCACCGCCATAATCGACGGACTTTCCTTTTGTAATGATCAAGTTAGTTAATGTAGCAGAAGTATTTAAAGCGATTTCAAATACCGGCACACTATTATCTCCGCTGATGCTAATCTTTGACGCCAATGCCGAGCCGT
The DNA here is from genome assembly GCA_016234535.1 of Chloroflexota bacterium. GTDB lineage: Bacteria > Chloroflexota > Anaerolineae > Anaerolineales > Villigracilaceae > Villigracilis. Next base: position 16,657 of record JACRBH010000157.1, on the reverse strand, counting down.
CAATCGTCACATCTTTATCGATAGTCAATGGGGACGCAAGTGAAATTGTCTGTCCTGAAAGAGGCAGGTCAAATGTAATTACCCCTCCCGGACAGATATCCCAGGTCGCCTGGCGTAAACTACCAGCACCAACATTTTGGTTATTCACAACGGCAATAGCGGGCGAACAAACTGTAAGATCAGCGATGACTTGGAAAATATCCACAAGGGATGATGCGTTCGGAGCAAAAAAGTATTGACCGTGGTTTATGACAGGGATCGTAGTGCAAACATGTTCAGTGGGTGACAGGTAATTTATAACATCAACGCCTTCTCCGGCACATTCAGCAATATACTGGAGGAGGGCTTCGGCGGGTGGGATTTTCACTGTTTCATTTGGAGGGGGATAGTACTCGGCGCTGGAACCGGTTTTTTGAACCTGAGCGCCCAGGCCAATGGTAAAGATGGTAACTCCTTCGCCAGAGGTCAAGGTTGCGAGGCTATCTGCCATATCTCGCGCATAATCATCGGCGTCGTAATAGGAAATTGGGCTGTGGGGGTCTACCACTTCAGTTACTGGGTTTATGTAAGGTACCAATGGGTCAGTGTCATGATGTCGTGTACTGGGGAGCATATCGCGGCAAAAACCGCCACCCGCCCCTGGCCACTTGTAAGTCCAGGTATACCTTGGGCAATAGCCGTTGGGATAGTCAGGTGGATAATTGCCATCTACATCAGTCGCGTTTGCAGGACCGCCAACTAAGGCAACAACCATCCAAAGCGCATCCGGACGACCTGTGTAGTCAGGGTCTGTGAATGCGCTTCTTGCCAATCTAAGCGCGCCGCCTACATTACTGGAAGGGCAGGAGGATGGGTCGGCTGTTGCTTCAAATATATGGGCTTGCCATATATCGCAGTAGTCACCATTTACAAAAGTCCCGCCAATATTTACATCATTGACAGGATCATAAACCCCGCCTAAATATCGAATGCATGACCCTTCAATATCAGGATTCGAAGGATCGCACACTCGCGGCTCGAACACTGTGATGGCATTAATGGCATTGACAATGGTGGCCTTGTCCGAGTTTAAAGGCAACACTAAGCGCGGATTGCGATCTTTATCAGGCCGCTGACTGGTCATTGTTACGATCGCAACCCGGTCATAACCGACGAAGTGCAGTGTATCAATAAAATCCAGCGCCGCATCTTTTACGGCTTTCATTGGTTGACAAGTATTACTGATGTTGCAAGCTTTCGGATCATCTCCCTCACTTGGGAAAGGGTTACCATCCGTCTCGAAAGCCATGGAGGCGGAAGTGTCAAATACAAGCACAATGTCACGCAGTGGAGTGGTGACTACTGCGGCTTCATCTCCGACAGCCTTGTTTGGGCTGGCAGCGATCTGTCCTGCGGATAGTGCCAGCAAGAGAACAATATTACTTACAACTTTGAACATGCGATTATGTATCATGGTTTCTCCAAATTCAAATGGCCCCACCAGGAGAAGATTGATGTCTTACCAGCATTCCCCTGAATGCGGATTGTTTATTTCAAGATTATACACCCCAGCCAAAAATAGGCTATTTACAAAGATGATAGAAATTCTTATATTCAGACGGAAAACTTTTTAAAAATTCGCCAGGTCCATGTGGAAAGGATAAAAAACTTAGACTTTCCCATGTGTGCATTTTTTCGCAAGAACAAAAAAGGTAAGGTATAATAAAAAAACTGCGTACACAACACGCAATTTCATTTTAAGGCAGAGTATGTCAAGCGCATTTAAACTCCCCAACGAATATTGGTCGTCCCTTCAGGTCACCCCGCAAGATGTTGAAAACCTACATACTTTTTTGTTTGAACGTGAGACGCCCCTTACGGTCCGCGATCTTTCCATGGAATTTGTAGAAGCGCGAATCAAGACAGAGCGTGCTGCTGCTGAAAGCAAACAGAAATCCGGCGGCAGAAGCTTTCTCCCCAGGGAGACATATCAAGTCGGTGAGGATATTGTTTTTCCCGCAATGGATTGGAAGCGGGGCAGGGTTGTTGCGTTGAGGGCTGGCGTCAACCCGGCCGTGGATGACTTTGACGTTCTGACAGTTATGATGGAAGACAATTCTGAGCGGATGTTCGCATCGAACCTCGGGTCACATTTTCTAAATGAAGCACCGATCTCATTGCCCGAAAGCGACGAAGACACCTCGGCTTTTGTTTTCCATGAGTTTGGCGACCAGATCGAAAGGAAACTGGAAGCTGCTTTTATGGCGGATGAGGGTCTCGTCAAGATTGCGGGACGCTGGTTCCCTCGTGCGCTTCTGATAGATATCTCCCAGGGACAGTTAAATCTCGCGGAAGCTGTATTGGATATGTCCAGTGGTGAGCCGCTTCCCACAGACGCATTGATCAAGGATATTGAATTACCCGCCGGTGTGAACCCCAAGCTGGCCGAGTTTTCCCTGAACAATGCCTTGCAGGATGATGACCGTTTTGACGAGGTCGGCCCCGCAGGACAGATATTGTGGTGCTTGCGCCGCCTTGAGCCGGATTATGTCAGAGAAGTGCCGTCGCCGCTGCAATATATTCCAATTGAGTATGACCGCGATCAGCTTAGCCCGGCGATGAAGAACCTCGAAGCCCAACTGGACGATGAATTGACTCCGCCCGAGGAAAATGATCTACGCGGAGACATTTCCTCGATCACGATCTCGTTGATCTATCCCCATTTACGCGCAGGGACATTACCCATGTCTGCCCGTGCTCGGAAATTGTTTCCGACCGCTTACGAATCGTCACGTGTTCGGTTCACCCTTGTAGACGGCAAGACAAAGCAACGCATCCCAGCCTGGGTCGTGCTTGAACATGGATATGTATATGGTCTGCGCGAGTGGTATAAATCGCATCAATTGATCCCCGGTTCACTGGTGCAGATACGGCGCGGTGAAAAGCCCGGTGAAGTGAACGTTGAAGTGAAAAGCCAGCGTTCTTCGAAGGATTGGGTGCGTACCGTACTCGTCGGCAAGGACGGCGGTTTTGTCTTCGCGATGTTGAAGCAGCCCATTACGGCAGAGTTCAATGACCGCATGGCAATTCACGTTCCTGACTTCAAATCGTTGGATCCCATATGGGAAAAGAAGCGACCCTTTGATGAACTCGTGCTTTTGGTAATGCGCGAACTGACGAAATCGAATCCGCAAGGTCATGTCCACGCTCAGGAGTTGTATGCGGCTGTAAACCTTGTGCGCCGCATCCCACCTGCGCCGCTATTTATTTTATTGGAAGCAAGTCCTATTTTCAAGCACGTAGGCGATTTACACTTCCGCTTGAATGAGGAGACAGCATGAGCTTATTAAAGCCTACAATTAAAACCCCGTTCCATATTGATTTTGATTGGTGGAAACAAAACGAACGAGATTGGCACGTGTTTTTGCGTTCATTGCTATGCTCCGAACATCAGGAAGCTTTTGCCGAGATGGAAGAGGACATAATGATCGATTGGATAGATCCAATGACCGCAGAAGTGAAACAGGTGGACGGCGTACAGCACGCTTTGATGAGTCATTGTGCATTGCTGCCTGAATTTACTGATGTGCATACAGCAATGGTGGAAGCGATTTTCCGAAATTTTCTGGTGAATGGGAATGTCCCGTTATCCGCTGAAGACCTTGCTCGAAAACTTGGCCGTCCCGCAGACACCATTTTACGAACCATTGCCGGCCCGCGCGTGTATCGCGGCTTGAGACCATATCAATCAAATATTCCAGCCTCTGTTAGCGAGGGCGAATTTGGATAAACAACATGCATGTGTGACAAGGTGAATTAAGGTTCGAGAGAATGTATAATTGCATGACAATTAGCGCAAAGGAGAATGCACTTATCAAGTTCTTGTGTAACTTTTCCCCAATTGAGTAGTCTAAGTTTCACCCAGGTTAGATCTTTATGACCCACATGGTGAAACTGCATTGCAGCGTAATGTTCGTTATATCCACAACGGGAGCATTTTCCACCCAGGTATTCAACGGCAAGTTTTTTTCGGTTCACCCATCTCTTCTGGCAATAGTCATTGAAACACTCCTTGCAAAGGGAATTTAATCTACCATTTTTTCCTTTTTTATAAAACTCTGTATCTGATTTTTCTTGTTGACATGTGCTACATTTTCTCATACGAGCCTCTATAGCTTAACGGATAAAGCAACGGTCTTCTAAACCGTCGATCTAGGTTCGATTCCTAGTAGAGGCACTATACCACTTCTGAACGGTATGTGCGTGTAAGGAGCAGGAATTATGCCTACCATCGTTCGTAAGACTAGTGCAACGATTTTAGAAACCCGTCGAGAAATTCTTCATGCCGTAAGCTGGCAGGTCCGCTCCCATGTATGGAGTCCGCCCACCGACGTGTACGAAACGGAAGAAGCGTATGTCGTTCTTGTGGAAATAGCGGGGATGCGTGACGATGATTTTGAAGTCTCACTTGAAAACGACACATTACTAATTTCTGGGTCCCGGCCTGATTTTCTTGAACGGCGCGCATACCAGCAAATGGAAATACGTTTTGGGAAATTTGCAACTGCCGTTAATTTGCCTGGCCCTGTAAACATAGAGCAGGCGCATGCAGAATATCAGGATGGGTTTTTGACGGTAGTCCTCCCCAAGGCAACATCAAATCAAAACAAGGTTGAATAACAATATGGCCGCAGCACGCTGGCACTCCGGTATTCACGAATTCTTTCAATCGATTGGAGAAACTGACGACGAACTGACAAGGATGTTCATGTCGTCTGTCTTTTCGCGCATTCAGAAAAAAGACGACGCTTCACCCGCGCCGGAAAATGGTGGGAAAAACGAAGTGCAGAAATTCCCCGATGTGCTTCCCATCCTGCCGTTACGCGGAGTCGTTGTATACCCCAACACAGCCGTCCCGTTGACAGTGGGGCAGGCCCGCTCGATAAAACTCGTAGATGATGTTGTCGGCGGGGATAAGCTGGTTGGCCTGGTGGCTGCGCTTGATCCGGAGAAGGAAACTCCGGGTCCGAATGAACTCTATCAGGTCGGCACTATTGCGACTGTGCATAGACTGTTGCGCGCGCCGGATGGGACTGTGCGTCTATTGGTTCAGGGAATGGAGCGATTCCGTCTTGGCGAATTCGTTGCGGAAGAGCCATATCTCAAGGCGCACGTTCATCTTATTCCTGAAACTACTGAAGACAATCTTGAAACGAGCGCTCTGGCACGTAATGCGCGGGACCAGTTCCAGCAGATCACGCAGATGATCCCGTCATTTCCCGACGAACTGGTTGGTTCGATCACTTCGCTTGAAGACCCGCTTCAAACTGCGTATACCATTGCCAACTTTCAGCGAATTGATTTGAAAGACTCTCAGGAAATTCTTGAACTTGATTCTGTTTATGAGAAGTTGAAAAAGCTGATCGGTTTGCTCGTGCGTGAAACAGAGGTATTGCAGATCGGGCAGAAGATCCAAAATGAAGCGCGCGGTGAGATCGAAAAAGTACAACGTGATTATTACTTGCGCGAACAAATGAAAGCCATTCAGCGGGAACTTGGCGAGAAGGATGAACAATCTGAAGAAGCCGAGGAATTTCGCAAGAAGATCGAAGATGCGAAAATGCCCGAAGAAGCGCTGAAGCAGGCCAAGCGTGAGTTGGACCGGCTGTCGCGTCTTCCCACCGCTGCGGCTGAGTATGGCGTTATCCGCACCTATTTGGACTGGCTGGTGACGCTTCCGTGGTCGAAATCCACAGAAGACAATCTTGATATTACTCATGCGCGCGAGATTTTGAATAAGGATCATTTTGGGCTTGAGGATGTAAAGGATCGCATCCTTGAGTTTTTGGCGATTCGCAAACTTCGCCTTGAACGCAAGGACGAGAAGAAGGAACCTTCCGATGATGTAATTCGCCGCGACCGTGAAGGCGTGATCCTTTGTTTTGTAGGCCCGCCCGGTGTAGGGAAGACGTCGCTCGGCCAATCCATTGCACGGGCCATGGAGCGCAAGTTTATCCGCGCTTCGTTGGGCGGGGTGCGTGATGAGGCTGAAATTCGCGGACATCGCCGCACTTATATCGGCGCCATGCCGGGACGTATCCTGCAATCCCTGCGCCGTGTGGATTCGAGAAACCCTGTCTTCATGCTCGATGAAGTTGACAAACTCACTTTTGATTTCCACGGCGACCCCGGCTCTGCCTTGCTTGAAGTGCTTGACCCTGAACAAAATGGCGAATTTCGGGATAACTATCTCGAAGTTGCGTATGACCTTTCACAGGTATTTTTCATTACAACAGCCAACACACTGGAGACCATTCCCGGTCCGTTGCGCGACCGCATGGAAATGATCTTTCTTTCGGGTTATACCGAAAATGAAAAATTGGCGATCGCGCGCGGCTACCTTATCCCGCGCCAGATCCGCGAAAATAGTTTGCGCGAAGGCGAAGTTTCATTTAATGATGACGCGTTGAAAATGATCGTTCGCCAATATACGCGTGAAGCGGGTGTGCGGAATTTGGAACGCAAGATCGGTGCGGTATGCCGCAAGGTCGGCACGAAGATCGCTGAAAATAAAGGCGAGAAATTCGAGATCACACCCGAACTGGTGGAGGAATATCTCGACCACCCGATCTATTTTGGCCCTGAAGAAATGAATAAGCGCACATCCATTCCGGGCGTTGTACCGGGCCTCGCGTGGACATCGTTTGGCGGCGATATTCTATTCATCGAAACAACTGCCATGCCCGGTGGACGCGGCTTTCAGGTGACTGGCTCCATTGGCAACGTCATGCAGGAATCGGCGCGCGCCGCTTTATCTTATGTCCGCTCGCGTGCGGTTTCATTGAATATCCCCCAGGAATTCTTTGACAAATTTGATTTGCACATGCACATTCCCGCTGGCGCGCAGCCGAAAGATGGTCCATCTGCCGGGGTGGCGATGGCGACTTCATTGGTGTCGCTGATCTCCGGGCGCAAGGTCAAGCCGCAAATAGGAATGACCGGCGAGATCTCGTTACGAGGTCAGGTTTTGGCGATTGGCGGCGTCAAAGAAAAAGTGTTGGCGGCCCATCGCAGCGGACTTACAACTGTGATCCTGCCGAAACGCAATGAACCGGATATTGATGATGTCCCGGACGAGATCAGGCAATCCATGAAATTCATTTTTGCCGAGTCTGTCGAGGATGTTCTTAATGCGGCTTTGGAAAAAGCGAAGCCGGAGAATAAACAAGCCGAAAAACCTGTAAAGAAAAAATCCAAACCAACGAAAGTTAAGAAGAATGTCAAAGCCAAAAGTACTGCTCGCAGAAGATGATATAACCATGGTCTCGTTATTAAAGACCCTCCTGAAAATGGAGGGGTTTGATGTTGTGGCGCTTCACGCAGATGCTGACGTCCCTGAGGCGGTGCGGGCCGAGAAACCGGATATCCTTTTGATGGATGTTCACCTAATGCATCAAAGCGGCCTGGATATTCTGGACAGCGTCCGTGGCGCAAAGGATATATGCGACCTGAGCGTGGTCATGTCTTCCGGCTCGAATGTCAAGGAAGAGTGTATGCGTCACGGCGCGAATGGTTTTTTACTCAAGCCGTATATGCCGGACGACCTGATAGCGATTTTAAGGCATGCGATCAAATCCGCCTGACACCCCGCTAAAGCTGCGTGAATTCCGTTATCCGCATGATTATGACGGCGCTTTGAAGTTATGGGCGGGCATGGAAGTTGGCGTGAAGGTGGGTCGTTCTGATACGCCTGAAGAGATACAAAGAAAACTTCAACGCGACCCCGATCTGTTTTTGATTGCAGAAGTCAACGAAGAAATCGTCGGCACGATCATAGGCGGATATGACGGCCGCCGCGGCATGATCTATCACCTTGCAGTTCACACGGCTTTTCGAGGACAAGGTATCGGGACTTTACTTCTCGATGAAGTGGAAAAACGCTTGCAATCCAAAGGCTGCTTGAAATGCTATTTACTGGTTACCGCTGAAAACACCAGCGCTGTTGAATTTTACGAACAACATAACTGGAACGAAATGACAAACGACCGCATTCTTGCGAAAGAATTTTCATGACGATTCGATTTGGGATTTTGACACTCTCCGACCGCTCCGCGCGTGGGGAGCGCGCCGACGCCTCCGGGCCTGCGCTTGCGGATCTGATTCGCACTCAAAACTGGTCGGTCACCGAACAGGCGATTCTCCCCGATGAAGAATCTGCCATCCGTGCCATGTTGACAGATTGGGCCGACGGCGGCAGATTTGACATCATCCTCACCACCGGCGGAACCGGCTTTGCCCTGCGCGATGTCACCCCGGAAGCCACACGCGCTGTCATTCAACGTGATGCGCCCGGCCTGGCAGAAACCATGCGCTCTGAAAGTTTGAAGAAGACTCCTCACGCAATGCTCTCACGCGCCGTCGCAGGTATCCGCGGGCGGACTCTTATTGTCAACCTGCCGGGCAGTCCAAAAGGTGCAGTCGAGAATTTACAGACGATAATGCCCGTACTTCCTCACGCAGTTCAACTGCTAAAGGATGACCCCGCTTCAGAAACATCTCATTAATAACTGACGTTACGCAGTCCAGCCTGTAGCGCGACATTTATATCGCGTTAATGCGTAAGGTGAGTTGAAAAATCCGCGCAATCAGCGGCAAAGAACTCATTGTCTATCAACCATCCTGCCGGAGACGGCGCCCTGAACTTGTAAATATTTTATTTGTTTTCACTGGTTCAACCTAGCCACGACCTGCAAGTCATTGGTATAATCCGCCCGCTAAAATAAAAAAATCAATCAAACAAGGAAAGCGCAAGCATGATAGATGTAAATGAACTTCGTAAAGGCGTCACATTTGAACTGGATGGCAATCTTCTAAAGGTATTGGATTACAGCCACAACAAAACGGGGCGCGGCAATGCCAACATTAAAGTAAAGGCCCGCAATTTATTGACCGGTGCCACCATTGAACGCACATTCAATTCCGGGCTGTCTGTGCAGGATGTCAGCCTTGATTTTGCCAACGTCTCATACCTGTACAATGACGGCGATGTCTATTACTTCATGGACAATGTCACCTTTGAACAGCCCGGCATCAAGAAGGAATCCCTTGGCGATAGCGCCCAATACCTGAAAGAAGGCATGGAAGTGAAACTCACCTTCTATAAAGGCGAAGCCATAGATATTGAAATCCCCACATCTGTTGATCTGAAAGTAGTCGAAGCCGATATGGCCATTCGCGGCGACACAGCCACCGGCGTTACCAAGAAAGTAACCACTGAAACCGGCATTCAGGTGCAGTGCCCGAATTTCGTTGTTGTCGGCGACACCATTCGTGTGGACACGCGCACCGGTGAATACGTCACGCGTGTGTAAATTCGGTAAATAAGGAAACAGGCAGGCTAGCAGACAAAACGTATACCCAATATGTTTACCTGTCTACTTGTCTACTTGTATACACCCACCCATGAAAACTCCTGCCGGGCGTGAATGCCCACACTTCTTCGGCGATTACTATCGCGGCCGTAATGTGGAAGAATGCCGCCTGCTGAAGCTGCATGGGCAGAACTGGTCGCGCGACTTGTGTAAGTTTTGTCCGGTGCCAGATATTGCGCGGGCCAATTCCTGCCAGCACATGCAGTTGAAAGCGACTGTGACTCGCCCCTTCACTGCAATTTTTCAACGCCGTGTACAGGTGACCGCATATTGCGACAAGACCAAACGTGAAATTGCCGAACCGCAAATTGGCTGTGGAGAATGTCACGCCCTGCCATTCAAGTTTGAAGTAAAAGAATAACCCCCGACTCCGGGGGAGTCAAATATATGACGCTAACACTTCTGCTGGACCTCGACGACACCCTGCTCAATACAAATTTAGATTCTTTTGTTCCAGCGTACTTTCAGGCGCTGGCAACGAATCTCGCGCCGCACATTGCTCCTGAAAAAATGCTCCGCGCTTTGATATCCGGCACTCACTTGATGAGTGAGAATGCGGATTTTTCGCGCACGCTGGAGGAAGTGTTTGGAGCAGAGTTCTATCGGCAGATCAATGTTGCCCGCGAAGAACTTGAACCTGCCATCGAAAATTTTTACGACAATATTTTCCCAACCCTTTCAAGCTTAACATCGCAAAGGCCTGAATCAAAACCGTTTATTGATTGGGCATTTGCGCAGGGATTTCGAGTTGCCATTGCCACCGATCCGCTTTTGCCGCTCAAGGCTACGAACCACCGTCTGCGTTGGGCTGGCTTCGAGCCTGGGCAATTTGAAATTGTCTCAACGTTCGATCATTTCCATTTTTCCAAAACACATCCCGCTTATTATGCCGAAGTTCTGGGGCGCATGGGTTGGCCTGATGGCCCCGTGCTCATGGTGGGGAATGACATGGAACGCGACATTCTGCCGGCGCAAAAGCTTGGGCTGGCAACATACCATATAGACGGCGAATCCGCTTCCAGGTCCGGACTTGAGGCGGGGGCGCGCGGCAATTTGCAGGATCTTCGTCCCTGGCTTGAATCCACCGATCTCGCATCCCTGACTCCATCCTTCAAATCAGTTGACTCTATCCTTGGAATATTATCTGCAACACCCGCCGCACTGAATGGATTGTCGTATGGTCTTGATTCATCTGCGTGGTCGCATGAGCCAACTCCAGATGATTGGTCATTAACCGAGTTGATCTGTCACATGCGGGATACTGAACGCGAAATACACCACATGCAGATCAGGTTGTTCATGGAACAAAATGAGCCTTTTATTCCACGACCCGATACGAGTGTCTGGGCAAGTCAGCGGGATTACTTGCATGAAAACGGTGTGATTGCGTTAAGAGAATTCAATGATGCGCGACGCGAAACATTAGCGTTGCTTAAGAATATTGGGGAGAGTGAATGGGGACGCAGAGCGCGTCACGCGATATTTGGGCCAACCAACTTCCTTGAAATAATCAGTTTTATCGCGGATCACGACCGGATGCACATCCAGCAGGCGTGGAGTACGCTGAAAAAAATGTAAAAAATGGCGTGTCTTCCGGACAAATGCAGTGTTATAAGGAAAATAAGGGACAAGCTTTACTCTTGTCTCTTATTTATTAACTGATGTTACGCAGTCCAGCCTGTAGCGCGACACATTGTCCCCGTATGGGGGTTTATGTTGCCCATTTTGCGAGACTGCGAAGCGTCTCGCGTTACTGCATAAGGTGAGTTATTAAGTGAAAAATTACTGTTTAATTTAGAAGGAGACCACGCATGAGAAAACGTGTAGTCGTAACAGGGCTGGGTTGTGTTAGCCCAGTGGGAAATAATGTCAATGATACATGGCAGGCATTATTGGATGGAAAATCAGGTGCTGCCCCCATCACTGCCTTTGATGCGAGCGCGCATAAAACCAGGTTTGCCGCTGAAGTAAAAGGATTTGACGCTTTAGCATTGTTCGGTGTGCGCGATGCGCGTAAAATGGATCGCTTTACCCAGTTTGCCACTGCCGCCACTTTACAGGCAATGGAGCAGGCTGGTTTGGAAATTAACGACTCCAATCGCGACCGTATCGGGATTTTGATCGGCACCGGCATCGGCGGGATTACCACATTGCTTGAACAATATGAAGTTCTAAGGGAGCGCGGCCCGGAAAGAGTCAGCCCTTTTCTGATTCCCATGATGATCTCCGATGGCGCCGCGGGTAATATTGCCATCCGTCTTGGCGTGCGCGGACCCAATATGTCGCTTGCAACAGCGTGCGCGTCCGGCACAAACTCAGTGGGTGAAGCCGCTGAAATGATCCGCCGTGGATCGGCGGATGCGATGATCGCCGGCGCCTCGGAAGCCGCCATTACGGCAGTATCCATGGCGGGTATGAATGTGATGACAGCCCTGTCCACACGCAATGATGAACCTCAAAGAGCATCGCGTCCGTTCGACAAAAACCGCGATGGATTTTTGATGGGTGAAGGCGCGGGGATATTAATTCTTGAATCCCTCGAATCGGCGCAGGCGCGCGGCGCGAAAATTCTGTGCGAATTTTCAGGCTACGGCACAACCGACGACGCGCATCATATCTCTGCCCCCGCAGAGAATGGCGCAGGTGCGGCCATGTCCATGAGCCTTGCGTTGCAGAATGCAAATCTCAAAACCGCCGATATTGGATATATCAACGCGCATGGAACATCCACATATTTAAATGACAAAAGCGAAACCGCTGCCATCAAGACGGTGTTTGGCGAACATGCCTATAAGATACCTGTTTCCTCCACCAAATCCATGACGGGTCATTTGTTGGGTGCTTCCGGTGCTTTGGAGGCGGTGATCAGTGCAATGGCGATTATAAATAGCACCCTGCCTCCCACCATTAACTACGAAACACCGGACCCCGTATGTGACCTTGACTATGTTCCCAACCAGCCCCGCAGGGTGGAACTGGGACACGCGATGTCCAACTCGTTTGGTTTTGGCGGACACAACGCCACATTGATCCTAAGCCGTTACCAATAAAGGAGAAAGAATGCCTTTCGCGCATATTACGGGGTGGGGCATGTATGTCCCTGAGCCGGTGCTGACCAATAACGATATTGCCAAACTAATTGACACAAACGATGAGTGGATTCGCGACCATACAGGGATTCGCGAGCGGCACATTGCCCGTGAGACTGAGTTTCCATCCACGCTGGCAGTGGAGGCGTCACTGAGAGCGCTGCAGGTTGCCAATCTTGCTCCCACCGAGCTGGACTTGATCATCTGCTCCACTTCTTCACCTGAATATATTTTTCCTGCAACAGCCTGCCTCATCCAGGATCAGATCGGTGCGACCAAAGCCGGCGCGTTCGACCTGCTGGCGGCTTGTTCAGGATTTATCTTCGCCACAAACATGGCCGCCCAAGCCATTCGCAGCGGCTCGATCAAAAATGCACTGGTGATCGGCTCCGAAACACTCTCACGCTTTGTGGATTGGAAGGATCGTAATACCTGCATCCTGTTTGGTGATGGGGCGGGCGCGTTTGTCTTGCAGGCAAGCGACAAGCCCGGCGGTGTTCTTTCCGCAGTGATGCATTCTGACGGCTCCGGCTCAGATTCATTGACACTGCTTGGCGGTGGTTCCCGCCACCCCGCAACGGAACAGACCCTGCACGAAGGCAAGCATTTTGTTCAAATGGATGGAAAGGCCGTATTCCGTTTTGCCACGCGCGTCATGGGGCGGGCGGTGCAGGAGGCATTGGAACCGCTGGGATTGACAACCAACGATGTGCAGTGGATCATTCCGCATCAAGCGAACTATCGTATTATCGAGACAGCCGCAAAATATCTAAAAATGCCCCTTGATAAATTCGTGATCAACGTTCAAAACTATGGGAATACTTCCACGGCCTCCATTCCGATTGCGACAGTGGAAGCGGTGGAAAAGGGGCAGCTAAAATCGGGTGATAAAACTGTTTTCGTAGGATTTGGCGCAGGCCTCACATGGGGAGCCATGGTTGTCGAGTGGACAGGCCCAATTCCAGCCACAAAGCATATCCACCCCAAACAATATCGCTTGTTTGCACGATTGCGTTCAATCGCACGCCGCGCCATCCGTTATATAGAAGGCTTCCTTTCACGCAAGGAACTTTAATCACTTTTTCAATCAAATGTGGTAGGATAAGATTGAAATTCGAAAAAGGAGAGTTTTATGTTAGGACTACCACGTGGTGCTGAATGGATCATCATTCTCGTAATAATCGTTCTCTTGTTTGGCCCGGGCCGCATCGGCAAAATCGCCGGGGAACTTGGACGGAGTATTAAAAATTTCCGTGAAGGATTGGGAACCAAGGAAGAAGAGTCCCCAGAGCCTGAGAAAAAAGACGAAGCCAAGTAAAAAGAAGGTCGCCATCAAGGCGACCTTCTTTTTTTATACATATAGCTGTATTTGAAATATGTCCGGATCAGTTGTAGGCTGCCGGCATACAAATCCTTCACATACATACGCAGTTGCCTTCCCATTCACGAGAACGCGATCGTTCAATAATGCCGGGGCATTTTCAAGTGGGGGATGGGATGAAGCGGCCACCACCACACCCGGTCTGTATTCTGCCCGAATGACTTTGAGCATACGCTCGAACATTTCCTCCCCCGCTTCGCCCATGACTGCGATCTGCTTCATGTTTCCCTGTGCATTTTCCGCCGCTGACAGCCATCTCGCAAACCCAAGCGGATATCGCAAAGCAGAGTCGCCCATGATCGCCAGGGCCTGTTCGGCAAGGTCGCGATATTTTCCATCATCGGTATAAGCGGCTAATTTTAGTAGTGCCTCACAAGCCAGTGAATTGCCTGAAGGCGTTGCATTATCAGAAATATCCTTGGGGCGGATAAGCAAAGCCTCGCCGTCATGCGGTGTATCAAAGAATCCTCCGTTTGGATCGTTGAATTTTTCTATCATTTCATCCGCCAACTCATGAGCAGACGAGAACCATTTGTTATTAAAATCAGTTTGATATAACTCAAGCAATCCTAATATCAAAGCTGCATAGTCTTCAAGAAAAACAGCGTTTGTCGTTGCGCCTTCACGCCATGCGCGGCACAATCGCCCAGTTGGCCTCAACTCAGACAGTATAAATTCCGCGCTGCGGACAGCCGCTTCGAGATAGGTATTGGACTGCGGACTTAAGTCTGCTAAAACTCTTGCTGCCTCAGCAAACGCCGCGAGCATCAATCCATTCCATGAGGTGAGGATTTTATCGTCGGTGCCGGGCCGAATGCGTAAGGCGCGGACAGAGTAAAGCCTGGAGTGAGATTCTGCCAGTTTGACGGGAACAACTTCAAGGTTAAGTTGGAAGCGGGCGGCGAGGGAGGCATCATCCAATGCGCGTTGCAGAACTGTCTTTCCTTCGAAATTTCCGCCTGCGGTGATACCGTAGGCCGCTTCAAAAAAATCAGAATCGCCTTTTAGCGCTTCACGAATTTCATCGAGCGACCAAACATGAAACTTGCCTTCCTCGCCTTCTGAATCGGCATCGAGTGAAGAATAGAATCCGCCTTGTTTGTGAGTCATTTCGCGCATAACGAAATGCAGAGTCTCTTCAACGATGCGCTTGAACGCGGGCTCTTTCGTTACCTGCCAGGCATGTAAATATGCGCGGATGAGCAGCGCGTTATCGTAAATCATTTTTTCAAAGTGCGGCGTGCGCCAAAAATTATCGGTGCTGTAACGCGAGAACCCGCCGCCGACAACATCGTACATGCCGCCGCGCGCCATTGCGTGCAGGCAATGCTTGATGAGCTTGTGATGCTGTTCCTGTTTATTGATGACCGCGTGATTGAGCATGAATTCAAGCGCCATGGGCTGTGGGAATTTTGGCGCAGAACCCCATCCGCCGTAACCCCAATCATAAGATTTGGAGATCGAGTTTGCGATGGCTTCAAAATGCTCAGGCTGGAGAAAGTCATTTTTTTGACTTCGACTTTGTTGCTGCAAATGCGCAACGATCTGCTCTCCGACTTTTTCAACTTGGCTTCTTTCGTTTTTCCATGCATTTGCAAGACCTGAAAGTACATCTTTGAAGGCGGGCATGTTGTGCCGCCGCACGGGCGGAAAATATGTGCCTGCATAGTATGGCTTGAGATCGGGCGCAAGAAAAACGGACATAGGCCAGCCACCCGAACCCGTCATTGCAATGACCGATTGCATGTAGATGCCGTCGATGTCGGGGCGCTCCTCGCGGTCCACTTTGATGTTGATGAAGAATTCATTCATGAACTCAGCGGTTTCTTCATCTTCAAATGATTCGTGCGCCATGACGTGACACCAGTGACAGGCTGCATATCCGATGCTGAGAAAGATGGGTTTGTCTTCAGCCCTGGCTTTTGCCAGCGCTTCCTCGCCCCACGGATACCAGTCCACGGGGTTGCTGGCGTGTTGAAGAAGATATGGGGAGTTTGAGTTGATCAGGTGATTGGGCATGGGGTACCTCTAAAGTTGATCGTATTGGATGCCCATGATTTTACTTGACAATTGCCCAGGGGTATCGTATTTTTGTGCGTAATATAATGCCTTACCGAAAATATTATTGTATATGGAGAATTTGAAAAATGAAAATCATTACCCTTGCAAAAGAAGATACCCAGCTTATCCAGCAAGCCGCGCAATTATTGGTAGTCGCGTTCCACGAGCATTGGGCTGATTCATGGCCTGCCTTGAAAGATGGATTACAGGAAGTTCATGAGATGCTTGATGCAGAGCGGATTTGCCGCGCGGCAATCGATACTGAGGGGAATTTACTTGGTGTCATCGGTGGGGTTTCTCAATATGATGGTCATGTGTGGGAACTTCATCCACTGGCTGTTCAGCCGTCCATGCAGGGAGGGGGAATCGGTAAGGCTCTGGTTGAGGATTTCGAGGAGCAAGTCCGCTTGCGCGGCGGGTTGACCATTACCCTTGGCTCGGATGATGAGGACAATATGACTTCACTGTCAAATGTTGATGTGTATGAAGATTTATGGGATAAGGTCAGGAATATCCGCAACTTGAAGAGGCATCCATTTGGGTTCTATCAAAAAATGGGATATGTTATTACAGGCGTCGTGCCAGACGCGAACGGAAGAGGCAAGCCCGATATTATTATGTCAAAAAGAGTGTAGGGGTGGAACTGAATCGCTATCAGATGGGTATATGCTGGAGAAAGCAAGAGCAAACTCAAGTTAAGTTTGACGGCGCGCTGG
>JACRBH010000156.1 GCA_016234535.1 Chloroflexota bacterium | reverse complement strand
TCTTTATAATCGGCAAAAATCCTTGTGGTATAATCTGCCCGTCCAAAAAACGGAGAGGTCGCGTAGTCTGGCTTAGCGCGCACGCTTGGAAAGCGTGTAACCCACAAAGGTTCGCGGGTTCGAATCCCGCCCTCTCCGCCAAGTAACATCCCTCTATCAAAAGAGGGATGTTTTTTTATTTGAGGTTCGTGCGCCCCATCGAGGGATGATATTCGAATGCCTTCATCCCAATCTCAATTCTTTTTGTGCATGAAAAAATTCACCCCGAAAATAATTTTCGGGGTGAATAATATTACTTTCGACGAGGAACCGGGTTAGGGATTCAAGCTAATAATATATGCGATCAAATCAGCGATCTGTTGAGGGGTGAGTATTCCCTTATCGCCCCAGTCGGGCATTTGAAAGATGGGGTTTCTTCCTTCAGGCATGGAACCATGCTCAAGAAACAGGTCAAGATTGATTGCAAACGTTTTATAGTCTGCATCCTTAAGGCTCGCATCAATTGGATTGAGTGCCGGCATAGTTCCGTCAGTTGAACCGGGATTCAGCAAACCGCCCATACCCTGCGATCCATGACAGACCGCGCATCTTTCATCAAAAACGATTTTGCCGGCATCAACGCTACCAGTCAGTTCGATGCCTGGGCCCGGCCCACCAGGGTTGGATGGCCGCGTAATTCCTGCTGTTCCTATAGAAGGAGCGTCCGCAACAACCGGTGCGCTTACAAAGCGGTCTGGTGCTGGGAGTGTAGCTGGAATTAAAGTAGGGATGGGAGTGCGTTCCACTGCGAGGGCACCGTCTGGGCAGGTAGCGGAAAAGCCGCATGAGTTGTAAAAAACAAAACCAACCCAGGCAAGCACGATAAACAAAAATATGATCAACGTGCCATAGATATATCTTCTAACATCATTCATTCGGATACCTCGCTATTGCCCTGCTGCATTGAGCGTGCGAATGAAATTGATCACATCCCAGCGCTCACGAACTGTAAGATTCTCATTCATGGGCGGCATTTGGCCGGAGAACTGAACCTCCGGGAAAAGGGTGCTATCCGCATTCCAAATCCCGTTCGTAATGGAAAGGAAGAGGGCGCCATCGGTCTTATCCTGAACCAGGGCGCTGGTCAGGTCCACAGGCTTCTTTTTGAGAAGGAACGCGGAAATTACGCCGGTCCCCTGTCCGTTCTCTCCATGACACATTACACAGTTGATTGAAAATATCTGAGCGCCGCGCGCAATGGAAGTTTCATCAGCAGTGACAGGATTGGATGGGTCGCCGTTACCGGGAATGTAGGCAGCACCTTCCACTGGAATGGACAGGGCGGGTACGGGAAGAGGCTTCTCCTGGGCACTAAAGGATGGCTGAATCGCCATGAAAGAAACCCACTGGATCTTGATCACGTCATACGAAAATATCATCAATGCGCCAGCAAGCACGCCAAGTACCGCAAATACGACAACGAGTTGTTTAAAGAGTCTCATAGGTGTTGCGCCTCCGCCGGTTTTACGGATTCAGCGCCCATTTTCTTCAAAACGTCTGTAACTTTCTGCTCTTCGATATGGGAGCACTCAACGAGAATGGCAATCTTGCCATCGCTGACTTCAGGCACGTATTTCATCGGGCGATAGTTCGGGAAGAAGCTATCAAGAAACACACCGAGGAAGGTCGAGAGGAGCATACCTAACATCGTCAGTTCAAACAATACGACCACCGTGGGCGGCCCGGGAATGAACGACTGTGTGCTTACTTGAATTGGGTAGGGATAAACATACGGTGTAATGTACGCCAGGAAAAAACCTGCGCCAAATCCGAGCATGGCCCCACCCATTGCAATGCGTGGAACATTGGTCCACTGATGGGGACGGCCCAGCATGGCTTCGGTAACCGGGATGCCGGAGATAACGTTCATGCACTCATCGTGGACACCGATCGAGCGAAGATGCTCAATGGCGTTCGCGGCAGGTTCGAGGTCCGGAAAGACCGCCAGCAAATCTACAGCTTTAGGTTCGGTCATTTCAATCCTCCTATTCCAATTCGCTGACCGATACTACGGTCTCGCGTCCAAATTTCTTAAGTTCGTGCGCCATCTGGCCTTCCTGCACTTCCCAGACCGGGATCAAAGGAATGAGTTTCGAGGCGATCATGTAGAGCAGGATGAACAAGGCAAGTGTGCCAATGCCCATGGGAACTTCGATGCCGGGCTTGTAAAGGCGCCATGTAAAGGGCATACGGTTGATGGTAACGGAGATCGGGATGATGATGTAACGCTCAAACCACATGCCAAAGTTGATGATGATGCCGACTGTGGCAACAAGCCAGGGAGTGGCGCGCCATTTGGGGTTCCACAAAATCGCCCAGGGAATGACGATGTTACAAACAAGCATGGCAAACCACATCCAACCCATTGGGCCGGCTTCGTGGAAGTGGAGCAGTTGCTGCGTCCACTTGTCGCCGCCGTACCATTGCACCATATAATCATTGAAGAAGAAGTAGGCCCATGCCATCGAGATGATGAGCATGAGTTTGCCGATGGCATCGAAGTGCTCGCCGCGAATGAAGTACTTCATGTGCTTCATTGTCCCGCGGATGACTGCCAGCACGGCCACAGCAGCGCCCATGCCTGAGTGCAACGCACCGACGATGAAGTACGGGCCAAAGATGGTGGAAGACCAACCAGGGCGGGTGGCGGCGGCAAAGTCCCAGGACACGATGGTATGCACGGAGAACATGACGGGGATGATGGCAAAAGCGAAGATGTTCATCGCATTTCTGAGGTGGGTCCACTCCCCTTCTGTGCCACGGAAACCAAGGGCAAGAGTCTTATAGAAGGTCTTGCGCCAGCCAGTCGAGCGGTCACGCGCCATGGCTACATCTGGGATGAGCGGCAGGAAGAGGTACATGGTGGAAGAGAGCAGATATGTGGTGATGGCGAGCAAGTCCCACGTAAGCGGGGAATGCAGGTTCGGCCACAACATACGCTGATTCGGGTAAGGCATAAGCCAGTAGGCAAGCCATACACGACCCATGTGCATGAAGATGCTGAAGCCTGCCTGCACCAGACCGAAAGTTGTCATCAACTCTGCGGCGCGGGTGAAGGGACGGCGGAATTCTGCGCGGAACACACGCAAGATCGCGGAGATGAATGTACCAGCATGACTAATTCCAATCCAGAATACGGTGTTGACGAGGAAAATACCCCAATAATCCGGGCGCATAACACCGGCCTCGCCCTGACCTTTTGCGATCAAGACGCCCCACTTAAAGAACAGGAAATACACCACAATAAAGCTCAAGAAACCAACGACCACCCAGAACTTCCATGTAGGTTTTTCGAGCATGGATTCCATGACCATGTCGTTCATCTGCCCGCGGGGAAGCGGGTCAAGCATCAGGTGTTTTTCGCGGAGATGTTCTTCATGAGAGTGCCCCGCGTGGTGTTTGTTATCTGACATTGTTTACCCTCCCTTGAAGTAGGTCACGTTGGGAAGCGTGCCAAGTTCTTCAAGATGTTTTACACCGTGACTTTGCTTCATTAATTGAGAAACAAGGCTTTCGGGATCATCCACACGACCAAAGGTGATGGCATTCGCGGGGCAGGCCTGCGCACAAGCGGTGGTGAACTCGCCATCCACAACCTCGCGACCCTCTGATTTCGCAACATCCTGCGCCTTGTGGATGCGCTGGATGCAGAATGTGCATTTTTCCATCACACCTACCCGGCGTACAGTGACATCAGGATTCAATTGATTCGACAAAGGCTCGGGGCGTTTGTAATCGCGCCAGTTGAAGGCACGAACCTGATACGGGCAGTTGTTCGCACAATAACGCGTACCTACGCAGCGGTTGTATACCTGCAGGTTGAGCTGTTCAGCTTGTGAATGAACTGTCGCAAACGCTGGGCAGACCGGCTCACAAGTGGCATGCCCGCATTGCTGGCAAAGCATGGGCTGATTGGCGGTCATCTTAACCTCAGGATACTCACCCTCCCAGAAACGCTCGATGCGGATCCAATGCATGGAACGGCCATATCCTGAATCAACTTCACCGACAAATGAAATATTATTTTCCATTGCGCACGCAGCGACACAAGCCTGACAGCCAGTGCAGATATCCTGGTCAATGACCATGCCCCACTTGCCGGATTGTTCAGCGCTCATTTTTACTTCGGAAATTTTCAATTCGATTGCCATGGTTATTTCTCCTCTCCAAGACCCACACCATAAACACCCATAATACTTTCAAGGCGTGAAAGTGGTTGTTGCTTTCCGGTCTTTTCGATTTTGACTTTCATTCCAGCAAACGCAAGATCGCCAGCTTCGTTGAAGTGTTGACCAAGCAGATCAGCGGGATTTTTGCCGCGGCCTTCGGCATATCGGCTGTAAGCGGTATGACCCTGACCAAAAGGAATCGCGATCGTATCTGGACGAATGGCTGGGTAGCGGTAAACCGGCACTTCCAACACTCCGGCTTCGCTCGTGATCTTCACGATGTCATCATCCAACAACCCAAGTTCTTCGGCAGTGACAGGGTTGATCTCAACCCACGTATTCCACATGACAGTCGTTGTGGGATCGGGCAATTCCTGGAGCCAGGGCTTGTTCGCGCCTGCCTCGGCCATGGTCGGTGAGACAAATGGCACAAAGAAGAACTCACCTTCGCCAGCGAACTTCGCCTCTGCGGGACTCATCTCGCGACCGAGCGCATTCGATGTATTGGGAACTCGTCGGCCATCAGAAGTCTTCCACCAGCCGCCATATTGCTGGAAGTAAGCTGTAAAGGTGTTGAGATCCGGTGCAGAGAAGAAACTTTGCTTCTCTTCCATCAAAGGAGCGATCTTGCTGCGCAGGAATTCAACCTCATCCGTGAACGGCAATGCTGTTGCAAATTCCCCACCGGCCAGTTGCGCGGCTGCAATCAAAACATCGGCAGTGGCGCGTGTATCGTAGAACGGCGAGACGACCGGTTGCGCGCCTGAAAGCACAGACTGTGCGGGGCCGGTGACAACACGCTGGTAGCCCCAGGACTCAAGACTATGATGGTCAGGGAAAACGTAATCAGATTCGAAAGCTGTTTCATCCGGGAAGGTCGCAAATGAGATTACCTGCTCGACACCCTTCAGGGCGTTCTTGAAATCAAGAGAAGCGGGCAATTCAAAGACAGGGTTTACGCCATGTACGAATAAGACTTTGAACTTGCCATCCGCCATTTTCTGGGCGAACTCCTGCATTTCCCTCGCAGAGGCAGGACGTTGATATTCTGTCTGATTGGGGGCAAGCGCCGAGAAGAATACACCGCCATGCCGTCCAAAGTTTTCGGCAAGAGCGTTCAAGGCAAGCACGGCTTCTGCAACGGCAAGACCATTGCTTTGCCCAAGCGCCGCACCGCCAGGGATGGCCAGCGCAGCGGTTGAATTTGCAAATATCCCAGCCAGATGCTGAAGTGTCGCAAGCGCAATACCAGATCTCGACGCAACAACAACTGGATCAACATCCGAGAAAGCATGTGGGACTGTTATGCCGCGTGCATCAGAGACGAGTTTGCCAATTGCAAGCGCGACCATGGCCTCGGTCCCGGGGCGGATCGGCATCCATTCATCCGCTTTGCCGGCGGTGGAAGACATTCGCGATTCAAATTGGATAAAGGTCCCGCGTTGTTTGGTCTTGGCTTCACGCAGCCCCGCGAAACCGCGGGTATATGAAACAGGGGAAAGCCACGTCTCGAGGAAGTTCGCGCCGAAGGAGAAGACCACCTCGGCACCACCCACATCAAACAACGGCAGGCCGCCATGACCAAAAAGATTCTCAGCGGCCTGGCTCAATGTTGCGCGGGATTCAAACATACTGAGTGCGCCAAATCTGACAGGGGCGTTAATACCTGTTGCGGCCGCAAGATCAGTGACCAGGTCAAAGAGATGATCGGGGGCCATGCCCATGAGGAAGGCAATCTCTTCGGGTTTGTGATTCTTGAGAGCGTCAGCAACAGCCTGGGTTGCGGCATCCCAATCCATATTGGGTGTGGCATCGGCGAATTCATCCTGGAAGGGATTTGCATCGGCAGTGTAGAGTCTTTCGCCGCGGGTATGCTTAATGGGACCGCGAACACGATTTGGATTATACAGGCCCTGCAAAGTAGCCTGTCCGCGCGCGCAGGTCTTGCCGAGGTTCAGCGGATTATTCGCATTGCCCTCCACCTTAAGTGCGCGTCCCTGTGATGTGCGAACGACGAGTCCGCATCCGGCCGCGCATTCGCGGCATGTCGTGGCGTAATATGTGCTCAGGCCGTTATAGGTGTATTCGGGCATCTGCATGTACGGTTCGCGCTTTACAAAACGCGAAGCCGGTCCGCAGCCTGTAAGGATCGCAGTGGTTGCCGCGCCTACACCAGCCAGTTTCAGAAAATCACGCCGGGAAAATTTATTGCTCATAGTTGTTTCCTTTCGCCCGGTTAATAATGGCACGTGCCACAGTCGGTGAGTTTAACCAGCAGTTCATGGTTATCCCCTGCAACCGTCTGGTGACATTTCAGGCAGAATCCCATATTGAAGACCTGCGGGTTTTCGGCAACGGTCACTTTGCTCATATCACCGTGGCAGTTTTCGCAGTTTTGCCCTGCAGCCACATGCGCGCGATGATTGAATTGAACAAAGTCAGCTACCTGCGCGACCGGTACCCATTGAAGGGGTACGCCGCTGATAACAGAATCTTTCAGCGGTTGGAGAAGCGCACTCGTCTGCGTCTTCTGGATCTGGTTGTGGCAGCCCCAGCACTTAGCTTCTGTGGGAATGCCAGCGGACGGGCCTTTCGCAGCACCTGGATGGCAATACAAACATTGAATGCCAAATCCAACATGTGTTTTGTGGGGAAACTGGACAGGTTGTGCAGGCGCCGTTTGAGTCAATGAAATCCCATACGCCGCAAGACTGAACAATGCCAGGAACGCGATCCCCACCGCAATCAGACCGAGCGGCTTCTTCAGCCAATCAATAAGTCTTTTGATCATGGATGCTCCTGAAATAAACTTTAAGCGCAACGCCGCCAAAAGTGTAGGGCGGCGAAGGCTGAATTAACTTTTACGAAAGATCAAGGAGTAACGATAAAATTTCCAGAAAAGATTGACATGCGCACTAGTCATATATAAAACCCGTCCCGATCATCATCAGGACGAGATAACAAATAAAACCGCCATGATCGCTTCCATGTCACTTTCTCCATATGCAATCACTTGCTGACCCCGCCAGCAAATAACTCGGCGCATTATACATCGAAAGTGCAGAAAAGTACATATAAGGGTCTATTAGTGCACTTTCGAGGCATGATACAATTGCAACCGAAAAACAATGAAAACAACACATATCTTTGGCATTATGCTTTTGTTCATCGCCCTCGTGCTTGCGCTTGTCATCGTCAACTTTTATCATCCGGTTTCAGCCGCAAAAAACTTTGGAGTACCGTCCAGTTCCCTGCAAGCCACGCCCACTCCGGCAATAGATGATACAACGGTGATCGGCTCGACCGACGGCATCATGCTGATGGGAGTGATCATTAGCGCGATCATTATCGTCCCCCTGCTTTTTCGCATGAAAAAAGAAAAGAACAAAAACTCCCGCGCATAAAAGCTGCGGGAGTTTTTCATTTACAGGGATATCAAACCAAGCTCGACCCCTCTTTTTACAGCCTCTGTCCGACTCGTACAATTCAACTTGGCATATAAAGATGAAAGATGGAACTTCACAGTATGCTCGCTGATGCCAAGCTCCAGCGCGATCTGTTTATTCGCCAATCCCTGCGCCATCAATTGAATGACTTCCATTTCCCGGACAGTCAGCGGCTCGATCAGAGATTCTTCACTCGAAGATTCTCTTCTCCCATTCAAGCGGATCAGACTCTTAACCAGGCCGGGTGCGCCGACCCAAAGCCCTTCCCCCACTGCATGGACTGCCGCCGCCAATTCATCTTCCGTCGCATTGAGTGATAACACTCCCCACACACGCGAAGTTGAATTTAACATTTTGCGGACAACTTCCACATCATCCGTCAAAAATAAAATCGCAAAAGATGTCTTGTCTTCCAACAAACGCGCAGAAGAGACCGAGGCAAGCACGACCACCTCGGTCTCTTTTTCATTTACGCTTTCAAGATCAGATGTCTCACCAATCACTTTGATGTCAGCTTGACTGCCGAGCATTTCGCGCAACCCAACCCGCAAAGCATGATTCGGTGAGACAATCGTTACACGGATCAATAAGCCTCTTCTTCATCGTCATTGCGAGGCGATGCTCTTTCGCTGAAGCAATCTCCAATAATGATAAGGAGATTGCTTCGGGCAAAGAACAAGAACGCCCTCGCAATGACGATGGCACTAACGTTCCCCGATCTCCACTTTGATCGACTCCAACTTGCCGCCGCGCAGAACATCAATGGGGATGGGTTTTCCAACTACATCGCCGCTTAATTGCACGAACAAATCATCTTGATGTGCAACAGGCTCGCCAGCCACACCGACAAGAATATCACCAACCATCAAACCGCCTTTGCCAGCCGGGCTATCCGCTTCGAGGCCGACCAGTAAAAGGCCAGTTTCCTGTTCACGCTTTAATGCCTTTCTTGCCTCGGCAGTAAGCTCCACAGTCTGACTACGGATGCCAAGATAGCCACGCTTGATCTTGCCATGCTTCGCAAGAGTCTCCGCGATCTTCCATGCAACATCAGCCGGGATGGTGATCGCTCCGCCGTTTCCAAAGCCAGAAGTGTTAATGCCAAAGATCGCACCGTCACCATTCACCAACGGACCGCCTGAAAAGCCGGGGTAGGAAACTACATCCGTTTTGATATAACGTTCGAGCATACTTCCGCGTCCGGTACGGACCGGGCCGCCAATGGAGTTGATCGTTCCAAAGCTGGATTCGATTCCTTTGGCGGAAGGTCTTCCAATTGCCAATACAAATTGACCCACGCGTGCGGGAGTCTTCGAGACCTCGGCGGGAGTGGCATCGGGGCGATCAAGCTTGAGAACCGCCAGATCAGTTCCCGGGTCGCGCCCAGCGAGACGCGCTGTCACTTCAGTCCCATCCGCGAGAATTACTTTGATATCCTCTTCGCGCTCAACAACATGATCCGCAGTCAAAATTAGATCTTTGGCAAAGGCAATTCCGCTGGCGGGGAATTTTCTTCGCGCATCCACCAGCACAGTGGATTTTCCAGCGCGCTCGGCGGCGTCTGCAATTGCATCTGAAAGTTCAACCAATATATTTTTAGTCATAGTTTATCTCCTTGCGCATCAGTATAGCGAATGCGTGATTGGAGTGTATCGCCTAAACGAATGGCTTTGTACTGGACATACGGGTAGGTATTATAAAGATTTACCACAGAGGCCACAAAGAACACAGAGAAAATCTTTAAAAAGCTCAGTGGACTCTGTGTTCTCTGTGTTCTCTGTGTTCTCTGTGGTGGATTCTTTTTGATCACACAACTAGATTACGCGCTTTCTTTTCCATTGGCAGTAAACTGGCATAAATAAATTCATGCGTTGGCACGGAGACAGCCGCGGCGCGAGCCATGCGAACGAGCGCGCCTGTTTGAGATTCCAATTCGGAGGGCCGCCCCGCCAAAATATCCTTTTGCATGGATGCCATCGTATCAGGCTGGGTCTGATCGATTCGATCCATCACACTCTGAACTGACTTTTCTCTAAGATCAACTCCGCGCGAGTTGGCGACGAGCACCACTTCCTCCAAGGCGCGGCGGAACATGGCGCGTGTTTCCGGGATGGAGCGGAAGGCTCCCACCGGCGCGCGCGTCACTGCGCCCACGCCGCTGAATGCGGAGATCAACAAATATTTTTCCCACATGGCAAGCTCGATGTTCTCACTCACCTGAGCGGTTACACCGGAAATATTTTTGAATGCATCGTAAAGCAAGAAAACCCGGTCACTGTTCTTTCCATTCCATTCGCCGAACGAAATGAATGGATCAATGCCAACATGTTTGATGTGACCCGCCTCCGAAATAAACGCGCTGATGCGGCAGACCCCGCCAAGCACATGCTCCCACCCAAACGCATTGACCAGCGTCTCCATGTGTTCAACTCCATTCATCAATGGGACGATCAGTGTATTTTCGCCGACCAGTGACTTCACTTGAATGACCGCATCGTCGAGCTGCCATGATTTAACGGCAAGGATGATGACGTCAACAGCGCCAATCGATTGCGGCGAATCTGTGGCTTTGACAGGATTCACCACAAAGTCGCCGCCGATCGATTCCACGCTCAGGCCTGTTTGCTGAATACCTGACAGATGTCTGCCCCGGGCAATAAAGACCACATCCTCGCCGGCCTGCGCGAGTCTGCCGCCGAAGTATCCGCCAACGCCGCCTGTTCCAAAGATCGCAAATTTCATAAGGTGCCTCCTGGTAATGAGTCTGTATCCATTATAAAGAAGAACACCCTTTTTCAGGGTGTTCTTGAAATCTCATAAAATGGTTATGTTTCAGGAAGTTAATGCTGGCGCTGTTTCTGCTGCTGGAAGTGCATCATGGTCAGGCAGTATCGTCTCCGCGTTACGAATGGCTGGGGTAAGATAACCTGCCAACCCAATAAATGCGCCGAATACACCGCAGAAAAAGATCAGCAAACTCATACCTGAGCCGGGTCCCGTGCCGACCAGCCAGCCAAATGTATTGGAGAGCGAGCCTGTCACGCGCATTTGCGGCTCGAGGACAAAGTCAGCCAGTGAGCCGGCAATGATCGGGGAAATGGGATTCGTCAGCCATGCGATCAACCGTCGGGCAGAAAAGACGCGGCCCTGCACATCCGGCGCCACCTTGGATTGCCAAATCGCCTGATTCGATCCATTCATCAGCGGGCTTACGAGAGCAGATAATACAAGGCCCGCGATCCAAACTGGCAAGCCTCCATCAAGGCCGATGATTGCGATGCCGATTCCGCTGAGAGTCCAGCCAATAAGAATGCCATAGACGCGGCGTTTGAAACCTCCCCAAGCGCTCATGATCACACCACCGATCACAGCGCCAATCGCACCTGCTGTTTGAACCGAGCCGAACATCAGGCTGTTGCTATTGGTATGCGCCAAAACCATGGGAGCCATGACAGTGAACGCGATGCCAAAGAAGAGATTGCCAGCGAAGAAGGTCAGCTGCAAGCCAAGCAAACTTGGGCGGGCAAAGATGTACTTGAAACCATACGCGGCTTCCTTCAAGATATTGCCCTGACCTTTTGCGCCATCTTCCGTACGGGCAGGTTGGGGAATATGCACGATCATTAATGCACCGATGGCAAGAATGAACGTGGCAACATCAAAAAATAAAATACCAGTAAGACCGATGACAGGGAGTAACGCACCAGCCAATAAAGGCGCAACGACCTGAGGCCCGGCATCCACCAAAGACATCATGCCATTGGCGCGGCCATATTGCTCCTTGGGAACCATCGTGCTGATGGCGGCGGAATAGGCCGGCCATTGAAACGCCATGCCCAAGCCATAAATAATGGATGTGGCATACAAATGCCAATACTCCAAAACGCCGAAAAATTGCAAGGCAAGAATGGCAAGTGTGGCAACGCCCGCCGCGAGATCACTGACCATCATCATCATTTTGCGGTTGTGACGGTCCACCATCACACCGGCAACAGGGGAAATGATGAGGAAGGGCGTGATGAAGAAAACCTGCATCATCCCCATGGCAAGCGCGCTTTTGGTCTGGTCATACATCCAGATGCTTAGCGCAAATTGACTCATGGAACTGGCCAGCACTGAAACGATCTGACCAAGCCATACGATGGTAAAACCGAACATGCCACTGGGGCGTTTCGCGGTAGTCTCTTCCATGGAATATTTTCCTGTGTTTCTGATTACAAACGATAAAGCAATATTCGACAACAAGCCTGGTTTGATGAACACAGGCTGATAGCGGTGTGTCAGGCAGGCAGACTATTGCAACAATTTATAGAAGAACAAGTACATGTAATACTCAGCTTTCTCTAAAATTTATTCCACATAAATCTCGACGTGTTCGCCGTCTTCCTCATCCACCACATCGATGATCTTGCCAGTCACGCCCATGCGCAGAGCTTCCATTACATTGGACATGTCCACGCCTTCGACTTCTGGAGCAAAATGCGCGCCGATCTTCATGCCGGCGTCTACCAATGCAAGCGGAATTTGGACGGATGCCTTCGATCTGCCGGTGCGGGTATCTGTCACTCGGATGCGCAGCCAGCGCGCAGGTCCGCCTGAGCCGGGCGGGCGCGGCGGCATTGGAATTCCGCGGCGCGTATCACTCAATGCTGAAAGCAGCTTTGAACCCTCATCCGCACTGATCTTTCCCTCTTCGATCATCTTCAATATCTTCATTCTTTCTTCAACTGTTGTCATGACGACCTCCTATCTGTGATGTTGCATTCCCTACCCGGTAACTGCGGGCACAATTTCTTCGCTCGGTACTTGTTCTTCAGTTTTTGGGAGTCTGAATTTTATCCAGATCGGTATGACTGAAATCAATAAAACGATTGCCGTCACTGTAAATGGAAATGTTGGGCCAACGCGGTCCCACATCTGCGCGCCGATCCACGGGGCGGGCAGTGAAATAACGCCCAAGCTGGTACTAAACAGACCAAACGCCATACCGCGATTCTTTTGAGGTACAGCCTTGCTGATTAATGATTGGTATGCCGGAGCAGAAACGCCCGCGCCCATGCCCGCGAGTCCCCAGCCCAGATAATACATCCACTGACTGCCAGCGGGAATATTAACCAGAACGAACAATGCACTCGACATCAAGATCATCCCAAGCGCAATGCCCACGCGCTCACCTGCTTTATCTGAAAGCCATCCACCGGGGATGGTGGTCAACATCATGGCCATTCCAAAGAATGACATCACCCAGCCGATCTGCTGGAGCGAAAGTCCGCCGACTTCCTGCATGTAAACAGGAAAAAGGTTTTCTGAAAACTGAAAGGAGACATCGCGCAGACCATCTGTAATCAACATCCAGGTGATGAGTCCGCCGGAAAAGACAAGAGTAAACATCGAAACAAGATTGACCTTCAAACTACTGAATGAAAGTTCCTCCGTCTTTGCAGTTGCATTTTTGGCCGCCTCACGCGCCATACTCAGCCGCATGATCATAGCGATAAAGTAAAGAATTCCAGCCGCCAACAACATCAACTTGAAACCGTACGCGCCAGCCATCCATCCACCGAGCGGAGGGCCGATGACAGAGACGATCATAAAGATGGCCTGTGAAATGCCAAAGACCTTGCCGCGATTTTCCTCGCTGGAATGTTCTGCAATGAACGCATCGAAACTTGGCCCAACCAGCGAACGCGCAATTGCGCCGATCGCCACAGCCAGCAAAAGCCACTGCCATGAATCCGCGAGAATGAGCGGAATGAAACCAATCACACCAAAGACACTGCCAATCGCAATTGCGCGCAGGCGTCCGAGTGTATCAGAAACCCATCCGCCTAAAATTTGCAACAATAAAGGAACGATCTGTGAAAGCGTAAAGAACAGACCGATCTGCGTGATCGAAGCATCGAGGTCTTTTAGATAAAGCGGCATCAACGAACCATACATGCTTCCGCCGATGTTGGCAAACACCATCGCCGTTAAGAACAGGATCAACAATCCACTTAATAAAGGTTTCTTCTTAAGAGTTTCCATTTTTATCCTATAAAGACCTGCACCTTTTCACCGTCATCGCCATCATCCACATTCACAATCAACGGTTCGGATATATTCTTCGCCATCGCAATGGCCTGCACCACTTCATCGACATTGGTATTTCCAAGCCCACTGATACTGTGACCGAAATTCTTCAGAAACCAGCCAACCAGCCCGAGCGGGAGCGGAAGCGCAATCGTGATATTCCTCGGCCATTCCTCTTGATGCGAACGATCCACGTTCACATACATCCAGCGCGAAGTCCTGCTGCCGGCGCCAAGTATGGTCAGCAAAACTCCAAGGAAGAGCGGCATGGTCATACAGAAGAACCAAAAGTTGAGCCCATTATTTTTTTGGATTCCAAACATCGCCCACGCACTCAAAACTGTGAAGGTGATTCCGATGGCGAGGAATGCTCCTGAAAAACGCATTGCCCGCCTGCG
Organism: Chloroflexota bacterium; assembly: GCA_016234535.1. Classification (GTDB taxonomy): domain Bacteria; phylum Chloroflexota; class Anaerolineae; order Anaerolineales; family Villigracilaceae; genus Villigracilis. Next base: position 5,588 of record JACRBH010000156.1, on the reverse strand, counting down.
GACTTGATCAAACTCAGGGGCATCGGTCTTTTCGGAACTGAAGCCTGGTCCCGCTTCGATGACTTGAATATCCTCTTCGGCAGGTTCCTCCAACGCGTTCATCAGCGTTGCGGCCTCCTCGGCGCTGATCTTTCCATCTGCGACCATTTGTAAAATTTTCTTTCTTTCTTCGGAAGACATTACAAGCCTCCTTCCAATGATGCCAGTAGTTTTTCAGCCTCTTCCGCTGTGATCTTCTTATCCTGCAGCATCTTCAAGATCGTCATTCGTTCTTCATCGGAGGCTTGCGGCCTGGGGGGCATTGGAACACCCCGCTGTGATAAATCCCAACTCCAGCGGCCAACTTCCAAACCAACTTTGCCGTGGCGGGAACGTCTCTCTGCTTCGCGCGTCTTTTGCTCAATGCGGCGTGCGGCCTCTTCAATTTTACGCTGGGCGCGTTGAGTCGCCTGATTCACGCGCTGTGAGATGCGCTCGCCAAATCCAGACCAATCCATGCCAATACCGGCAAAGTTGCCAAAATCTTCCGCAGTCTCGCCGGCATCTGCCTGATTGGTCACACGGATATTGCCGCCCGCATTCAATGTCACAAAGGCTGAACCGTCGCCAAGTGTGACCACGCGGCTGGCCACGTCTTCATCATTTACAACGCCCTTCCATTCAATATCAATTTCATCGGCGTTGAGAGTCAGCGTGGCATTGGCCTTTGGCGGCATAACCAGCAAAATATCATTTCCCGCAGAAACAGAATAGGTATTGCCCGCCTGCGGATTAAGATAAAGCACAACATCGTCGGCCACATTGGCGCTCATATTTCCGCGCACATCGCGCAGGGCAAGGTCGTTGGCAACAGACTCGAGCGAGACATTTCCATCCACATCACGGATGGATACATCGCTCTGAGCATTTTTGACGGATAAATTTCCCTTCGCACCACGCAGGCTAAAGTCAGATTGGATCATGTCTATCGCCACAGAATCCACATCACGGATGGAAAGATCGCCTTCGATCTCTTTCAATTCGATGCTGCCCATCACCCCGCGAATGGAAGCATCGCCTTCGATATGCTGAATAAAAACAGAAGTGGATTTTGGAACACGCAGCGAAACATCACCTTCACAAGAAATGGACACCTTATCGCCATCCTGCTTGCAAAGCATTTCCTCCTCGTCATCACACTTGAGCAGAATGTCATCCCCATCCCAACCAACAAGGCTAAGGTCACCGCCAATATTTTCAATTAAAATTTTTGGTGCGCGTCCTGCAGAAATTGTTTTAGACATGGCTTATACCTCCTCACCGCGCAAAATGCGCATGGCTTGATCGGCAGTGATCTTGCCAGCCTCAAGGTCGGCGATCGTGCTGCTGCGAATGTCAGCTTCTATTTCGGGGGCTTCATCCTTGCCAGGCTCGTAGCCCAAGGCGCGGATGATCTCATGTAAACGGTTGCGAATGGTTGGATAGGATAATCCAACTTCCTGCTCCATGCGATTGATCTTGCCTTCGCAACGAACAAAAGTAAAAACGAATTCCAACTGCTCGGGCGTTAAATTTGAGAACTGACCCGAGACAAAGTTCCCTTCGATGGTTGTATCGCAGGATGAACAGTGCAGTCTGGCAACGGTCAGCTCAGACTGACAGATCGGACAACGGGTAGGTGCAGGGCGCATGTTTTTGATCCTCCAAAATTTATAGTGCCATTACTTCATTTGATTCACTTGCTTTCCATGGGGCACAAGTGAATTTACTGGTAACATTGAAGGCGTAAATAAAAATATTTACGCCCCATGTTTCCTGGTTTTATTCAACAATAAGCTCATTTGATCCGGGAGCAATGGTGCAGTGTGGCGGGCCTTCATTTTTTCACCGCTTGCAACCATCCACGCGCCAAAAGCAAACAGGAAACGCCTCGTGGAAAACCCATGTGAGAGCTTCCAAGCCAGGCCATTAGCCACTTCATCCTGAGTTTTTTGCTTGGCTATATCCAATAAGTCTTCAGGGTCAAAATCGTTCATGGTAATTCTCCTATCACCAGCAAAAAGAGGAAAGCACACAATCAAAAGCAAAATTCTTAATATTCGCTTTGCATTTACAATAAAATTATAATCATATTTTAAGTTTTGTCAAGTTAAAAATAAACAAAATCAATAAATACTTCAATATAATTTATATTTTCCTAGAAAAATCAACAAAGTTCTTGTTTTGGAGGCAGATTCGATGATTCGCTCGATCTTTTTCTCGCCCGGCAAGCCTACGCGTACCGATATTCCCCCAGCAGAGTTTCCCCGCCTTATCCGTGACAGGCGCGGCCTGCTTTGGGTGGACTTTGTTTCTGAACCGCCAGAAGTTGCAATGCCTATTTTGCAAGGATTTAATTTCCATCCCCTCGCAATTGATGATGCTTTGCAAGAAACGCATGCCCCAAAAATTGACGACTGGAGCGACTATCTTTACATTGTTTTGAACTACATGCATCTCGTAAAAGGCACCGACCCATGGAATACAGAGGTCGACGAACTGGATATCTTCCTTGGGCGCAACTACGTCATCACTCATCACGACAACCCGGTTGCATCCATTGACGAAACATGGAACATGTGCCAGCGTGATCCGCGTTACGCCAAAGATGGGCCCGACCACCTGTTATACAAGATCATTGACGCGACAGTCATGAACTATATGCCGATCATCGAAAAGATAGACGAAGAAATTGACTGGGTTGAAGACCAGGTCTTTGACCGCCCCAGTTCACAGACACTTGCAAGGTTGTTCACACTCAAACGTGTTCTACTTGCCATGCGTCGCATCCTTCTCCCGCAACGCGAGGTACTCAATAAAATGGCACGAGACGACTATCAGGTCATCGATCAAAAAGATCGTATCTTCTATCGCGATGTCTACGATCACCTCGTGCGATTACACGACGTGAACGAAAGCTTGCGCGATCTTGTTGGCGGAGCGCTGGACACCTACCTATCAGTTATCAACAATCGCATGAACGAAGTGATGAAGACTCTTACAGTCATCACCACTCTGTTTATGCCTTTGACTTTTGTCACTGGCTTCTTTGGAATGAACTTCTTCGCCGCGAATCCACCCTACGAGCGTTGGACCATTCCCACGGTCTTTTACGGGACCTTGGGACTGATGCTGTTTACTCCGATTATTATGTTCTTCTGGATGCGCCGCCGCACCTGGGTATAAATCCATTCCCACCCATTGACAACCTCCGTTTTAGCCCACCGCAAAATCCTTGACACAGAACAGGCGTTCGAGTATCATTTGTAGCACAAATGAGCGAAGAATGCTCATGTGGTGCCAACATAGCTGGCAGGAGACTAAAAATGATGATGGTCAGAAAAAGCAAAGGCCTAGGCGAACGCCACCAAAAGATACTTGATTTCATAGCAAGTTATCAACGAGAACACAAACACCCGCCTTCAATTCGCGAGATCGGTGTACATTGTGATATTTCATCCACTTCAGTTGTCAATTATTATCTCGACCAACTGGAGAAGAATGGACACCTTGAACGTGACCGCAAGATTTCACGCGGCATGCGTCTGACCGGTAATACCCCGCTCGGTGATATGTTTCGCGTTCCGGTGCTGGGCGTGATTCAAGCAGGTGAACCGATCCCCGTCCCTGCCAACGATTCCTTCGGAGCATTCACTCCAGACGACTCTGTCGAAATCGCAACTTCATTAATGCCCTCCCGGGAAAAAGGCAAGGAATTGTTTGCCCTCCAGGTACAGGGAGAATCAATGATCGACGCCATGGTCAATGATGGCGACATTATCATCCTCAAACCAACCCAGGACGCACGTAACGGTGATATGGTTGCAGTCTGGTTATCAGACCGCAACGAAACCACCTTGAAATTCTTCTTCAAGGAAAAAGATAAATACCGCCTGCAACCCGCCAACCCAACCATGAAACCCATCTACATTGACAAAAGCGAATCGCTTGAGATCAAAGGAAAAGTGGTCATGGTCATCCGCAAAGTGGAACGGTATAACTAAAAAGGTTAAACAAGGTGACTAATCGCCCATTCTCACACCGCCGGACATGCGGAACCGCACACTTCGCGTGCGGTTCAAAGAGAAAACCGTAATTTGTTGTATCGTTCCAACATGCTTTCAAGCCATAGCAGGTTGTCGGAGAAGGCAGAGTTACAGCGACAGAAAAGATCATAATGGCAATAAAAAGCCATGGAATTCAGTAAAAAAGGAGGGGGCAATGAACGGGGGCGTCTGAGAAATCTCCAAAACTCGAAGATCAGGCATGCTAATAGGGTCTTATGCTAAATCGGGAAAGCCAATGCTTTGATTTGGAGAAAAGTAGGCTTACCGAGGAGACGATTGATATAAACGCACAAAGTATGTGCGGCAAGTTTGGTATAGAGGCGAGTGCATAAGCCCCAGAAAGTGTGTGCATGGTTGACCTCAATATTGAATTGATTAGAGAGTTGTGCATTCACGGTTTCGATCATCTACCGAACAGAGTTGAAAAGGTGTTGTGTAGCACGTGACAATTGTTTTTGCTGATTGCGACAAGGAATGGTTTTGAGTTGAATGCGGTTCTCCTTCCATAGTTGAGCGGCTTTTGTTGCACTGATATAGGCTTTATCGCCCAAGACCTGCAAGTCAGTATGTTCAGAAAGCAGTTCAAAGCCAACTTCCAAGTCATATTCATTGGCAGGCGCAAGTTCAAAATCGAGAATGACGCCATTCATGGCAATCAGCAGATGCAGTTTGTATCCGAAAATCGTTTGTTTCTTGGATGGTACTTTGCCAAAGGTCAAACCGCTGGCTTTCCAGTTGTTGCTACTGGCTGGAGAGGACGGTACCAGATGAAATTGCACAACGGGCAACGGCAGGCTGTCAATTACACACTGACGATCCTGTGTCACATCCAGACATTGAAGAACGACTCGCCGAATGAGATTGAAAGCGTTCATTAAGCCTCGGCGACGACGATTGAAGCGGCTTTGCGTCGGAATGACTGGAAACAAATCTCGATGTTCCTGCCAATGGCTGAGCGTTTCCGTTTCCACATCCCAGCCGCGACATTCGCCAATCAACGCCATTGCCAGCAATTCGCTATCTGGACATTCTGGTGGTGGGCCGGGTCGCTTGAAGAAAGGAGCAACTTTGAGCCAAATATCATCGATCACAATGTACATCCAAGTACAAAATTCGTTGAAGTCGTTTATCATTGGAGCGTCCTCCTGCGTGTTGGGCTTCTTTCAGCAGAAACTCCAATATCACGCTCGAGGACTTTTTGTCAACTAGCATAAGACCCTGCTAGCGTTCCCCCCTTTTTTGGAAACGCTGTTCTGGATCGGTTGTGAAAGTGCAAAAATGTCTGTCATGGGCTTTTTGTGCTGAGTTTTGGTCTTGGCCGACTTCTACACTACTACAAAAAGCCCTATTTTCTCAAGCTATTTTTGGCGAAGGCATTGCTTTTCACACCTGCTTTTTATACACCCGCATCGCAAAGAAATAAGCCACGAGCATAATCCCGACGCACCACGCGAGCGCAATCCAGATGTCATTACCGACAGGCTGGCCTGACAGCAGCGCACG
>JACRBH010000155.1 GCA_016234535.1 Chloroflexota bacterium | reverse complement strand
TCAATTGATTGCAAGATACGCGCCCGAATGGCCGCTCGACCAGATTGCAGCCATTGACCGCAATATATTACGTATCGCTTTTTGGGAATTTGCAGTATCCCGCGAGACCCCGGTAAAAGTCGCCATCAATGAAGCCGTGGAACTCGCCAAACTTTACGGGTCAGATTCCGCGCCGCGCTTTGTGAACGGCGTGCTGGGAACGCTGGTGGAACACGAACAAGAGATCCATCAAATCATTAAAAATAGAATTGCGCAGGACGCGAAATTGGGATCATAAATTATGGAAATCCTCGGCATCGGCACATCCGAATTAATTTTTATCATTATTGTTGCGCTAATCGTACTTGGTCCAAAAGACATGCAAAAGGCGGGCAGGACCATTGGCAGGTGGCTTCGCAACATTGTCACCTCTGACGGCTGGAAGATGTTCCAGCAAACATCGCGCGAATTGCGGACGTTACCCAACCGCCTGATGCGCGAGGCGAATGATGAAGTGAACAAGATCGGGAACGAATTAAATAACGCGGTCTCCTCCACGCCTCGAGAGGGTGACCCGCGCCCGGAGAGCAGTCCAAGCTGGACGAATCTGCCGAACATTCCCTCACGCTCCAAACCGATCACGCCTTCCCCGCTTCCTGCCAAACCACCCGAGAACAAGATCGAACCGCCCGCAGCAGAACCGACACCAAACGAAAGCGATCAACCAAAAGATGCGTAATTTTTTTCGGGGCGCGTGGCGGATCATCACATCTCCCTTCCGTCTCATCTATTCCATTCTCGCGTTTCCATTTAGGGCATTCGCGCGATTTCGCAAATTCCTGAACACCGAACCTGACGAACGTCCTCTCACAGACGTGTTTGTTGACCTGACCACCAGCAAAGACACGCGCCAGTTGATGTGGGACCAGGTGGAAGCGCTCCGTATGCATCTCTTGCGCGCGGTTCTTTCGCTTGTGCTAACGGTCAGTGTTTCTTTCTTTTTTACACAAAAAATTATTAACTTTCTCGCCGAGCCTGTCGGCGGATTGGATAAATTAAAAGCCGTTGAAGTGACTGAGTCCATCAGCGTATTCATGAAGGTGGCGCTGTTCTCCGGCGTTGCGCTTGCGATTCCTTATATTGCACTTGAACTCTGGCTGTTTGCCGCGCCGGGGCTGAGACCGCGCGAACGCAAGATGGGGCTGGCCGGAATCCCGCTGGCAACCCTCTTCTTTCTAGGCGGCGCGGCCTTTACGTTTTTCCTGATGCTCCCTACAGCATTACCTTTTCTCGATAATTTTATGGGGATCAGGTCAGAATGGCGCCCAACTTCATATTTTTCATTTGTTACCGGATTGATGTTCTGGATCGGGATTTCGTTTGAATTCCCGCTGGTGATCTATGTTTTATCTGCGATTGGTCTCATTAAACCAGAGATACTTTCACAGCAATGGCGGCTCGCCATTGTGATCATCGCCATCATCGCCGCTGCTGTAACCCCCACCATTGACCCGGTCAATCAGGGATTGGTGATGGCCCCGATGATATTGTTGTATTTTGTCAGTATTGGACTCAGCCATATCGCCTACGCCGGGCGAAAGAAAAACGAAGCCGAAGAACAGAAAAAAGCCAATGAGGAAGCAGCAAGCTGAAGCGTCGCGCGAAGCGGCCCGCTTTTCGTATCCGAGGAGAGAGAATGCACAAGTCAACAATTATTTCCCGCCGTATGCTGACTGCGGCGATCGTGCTTGTCCTTGTTGGGCAGGCCTGTACGCTTTCATTATTCGATAATCCAATCACACCACCTGGGGGATCTACGCCAATCCCTGGGGGCGTTGTTGCGTCACCTACTCCGCAAGTGATGGCGCAAACCAATTTTGTAGTCACGCTGCCTGAGCCCCTTCAGGCAAACGAATCGCTTGCAATTGCGATCATGGATGAAGTCACCGGGCTGTCATTAAGCTCCACGCAATACCCAATGGGTCCGAGAGATTCGATTACGTATACGGCGACCCTGCCGCTTCCATACAATTCTGTCGTAAAGTATCGTTATGTTCGCCGCAGCGCATCACAAGTGCTGGAGGATACCAACCTCGGCACAGCCATTCGTTACCGTATGTACAATGTGACCGGCCCCAGTGAAGTGCAGGATATTGTTGCCGATTGGGGGGATAAATCCTTCGCGCGCCCCACCGGGAAAATAGAAGGGCATGTATACAATGCAGACACCGGCTCTCCGCTGCCAAGCATCCTTGTGACCGCCGGCGGTGTGCAATACCTCACTGATTCCACGGGAAGATTCGAACTCAATGGCCTGCCCACCGGCACACAGAACCTGCTTGTATACAGCCTGGATGGCATGTATCAGACCTTTCAACAAGGCGCAGCCGTTGCGGATGGGAACACCACCAGCGTCGACTTGCGCGTGAAGCCGTCGCAACTGGTGAGCGTTACATTTATCGTTTCAGTGCCGGCGAACACCGTACCCGGAGTGCCCGTCCGCATTGCCGGGAATTTATTGCAAATGGGAAACACATTCGCTGACCTGCAAGGCGGCGTAAGCACAAACGCGGATAGAATGCCGGTCATGGGCCTGCAAGCGGATGGCCGTTATGCCATCACGCTCGGGCTTCCCATCGGCACACATATCCAATACAAATACACATTGGGCGACGGCTATTGGAATGCGGAACGCCGCGAGGATGGTCAATGGATGCTGCGCGAGTTTGTTGTTCCTGCGCAGGATATTACGGTGCAGGACAATGTTGTCGCGTGGCTGGCAAATGGCACATCACCGATCCTTTTTGAAGTAAGTGTTCCATCCGTCACGCCGCCGGGAGATATCGTCTACATTCAATTCAACACCTTCGGCTGGATGGAACCCATTCCGATGTGGCCGCTTGGCAACAATCGTTGGGCTTACAAACTTTACAGTCCGCTCGACATCCTGGGTTCCTTTTCATACCGCTATTGCCGCAACGGTCAATGCGGAAGCGCAGACGATGGCGATACAGCCGGCTTCGCGCCGGCCGGGCGACAGGCAGCCACCAGCATCCTGAGTCAGGATATTCAAGATACGGTCGGCACGTGGAAATGGTTTGAGAACCCGGAACCGGTCACCCTCGTCGGCGCAACCATCACGCCCCGCGCCAGCGGATTTTTGGCAGGCATCGAGTTCCAATCCACCTATCGGCCAAACTGGTCATACTACGCGCCGCAGGCATTTTCAAACACACAGGCGCTCGGAGCTAACGTCGCCGTCCTCACTCCAAGCTGGACTTATACAAAAGTCGCGCCATTACAGTTTGGGCCGGTACCGGGTCAGGATCCTTTGTGGATCGACTCTGCGATTATGATCTCGCAAGCCCGGGCCTTGGGACTTAACGTTGCGATTTTCCCCACCCCGAAATTCCCCGCTTCTTCCTCTGACTTTTGGCTGAATGCGCCACGAGATGCACAGTGGTGGCTGACGTGGTTTGCCCGCTACCGCGCATTCGCCGTCAACTATGCAGACCTTGCCTCCCAAACCGGCGCGCAGACCCTCATCCTCGGCGGTGACTGGGTTGCGCCCGCCCTGCCCAACGGAAAACTACCGGATGGCAATCCATCCAACACTCCGGCAGATATAGACACGCAATGGAAATCTGTTATTGCGGATGTTCGCGCGCATTTCAAAGGTCAGATATTATGGGCATTACCTTATACAAAATCCAACCTGGAAGCGCCATTGGATTTCCTGAAAGATACAGACGGCATCTATTTGTTGTGGTCTGCCACGCTCTCCACAAATCCAAGCGCCACCAAAGTGGATTATGCCAACGAAGCCGGCCGCCTGCTTGATAACGAAGTCGCGCCGCTTGCATCCCTGCTCGGCAAGCCACTAATTCTTGCAGTGGCCTACCCCTCTGCCGCAGGTTCAGCCAGTGGATGTATTCCGGATGGCAAAGGCAACTGCCTCGACTGGCTGGCGCTCAACCGTCCCAACGAAGACATCGGCTCTGTCAGCTTGAGCCTGCAAACCCAGGCAGACATTTACGAAGCCATGCTCACCGCCGTCAACTCACGGTCATGGATTTCGGGCTTCATCAGCCGTGGATATTATTTACCGGCCGCATTGCAGGATAAATCCGCATCCATTCACAGCAAACCCACCGCAGATATTTTGTGGTACTGGTATCCGCGCTTGACAGGTGCGGTAAGGTAGAAAAGAAAGAAGTAAGAGGAAAAAAGCGGAGTAGCGCAAGAATTAAATCTTGTGCTGCTCCGCTGTAAATTAATTTCTTTGGAGGAGCAATGAAAAAAGCAGGAAAAATCCTGGGTCGGGTTTTGATTGGAATCGTCATACTCGCGTTAGTCGCTGGCGCGGGCGGGGCATTCTATCTCAAGAGCTATATTCCCAACACTGTTGCAAAAGAATCGTTTCCGCAAATTGACGGCGAAATAAAAGTGGACGGCCTCAATGGCCCCGTGGACATCTATCGCGATAAGATGGGCATTCCGCACATTTACGCATCCACCACGCATGACTTGTTCTTCGCGCAAGGGTACGTCCACGCGCAGGATCGCTTCTGGCAAATGGATTTCTGGCGGCACATTGGCTCGGGTCGTTTGTCGGAAATGTTTGGCGAAGGTCAGGTGAACACAGATTCCTTCCTGCGCACGCTGGGATGGAAACAAGTGGCCGAGCAGGAATACGAAATGTTGAATCCAGAATCCAAAGCCCTGCTTGATTCCTACACCGAGGGCGTAAACGCCTATATTCAGGAACGCGGACCCATTCAACTCAGCCTGGAATACCTGATACTAACCGGCGTTCTCAACCCCTCCTACAAGATCGAACCGTGGACGCCGGTCAACTCGCTGACATGGGGCAAGGCCATGGCCTGGGACCTGGGTGGAAACATGGATGACGAAATCGAACGCGCCATTCTACTTAAGACCCTCACACCTGAACAATTGAGTGAACTTTACCCGGCCTATCCGGCCGATTATCCCGTCATCGTCCCCACAATCGAAGAAAACATAATAATGGATGCTGGCGGGCAAAAACAAAATACTCTGGCTGACCTCGGCTCTTTAAAATTAAACCTGCAATCTGTCACCGATAAACTCGCCTTGATGGAAAAAACTCTCGGCCCAACCGGCCCGGACATTGGCTCGAACAGTTGGGTTGTATCCGGCGCGCTCACAACCACCGGCAAACCCCTGCTTGCCAATGATATGCACCTCGGCATTCAAATGCCTTCCATCTGGTATCAGAATGCCCTGCACTGTCAACCCAAATCGGAAGGCTGCCCATTCGAGGTAACCGGATTCTCCTTCGCCGGTGTGCCCGGCGTTATTGCAGGTCATAATGACCGCCTTGCCTGGGCATACACCAATCTCGGCCCCGACGTGCAAGACCTCTTCATCGAAAAAGTAAACCCGGAAAACTCAAACCAATATGAAGTGGATGGTCAATGGGTCGACTTTGAAATCCGCAAGGAAACCATCAACGTTGGCGGCGGTGACCCGCTGGAACTCACGGTTCGCATCTCACGCCACGGCCCGGTGATTTCAGACACTTATGGCTCGCTCAAAGATCAGGTCGATGCAGAAAAAAATCCTGAAGCCACACCCTTCAAAGACAAGAGCGGTGTTGAACTGCCCGAAAACTATGTCATCGCCCTGGCATGGACGGCGCTCACACCATCATCGCCATTTGAAGCCATTTGGGGATTCGACAAAGCCACAAACTGGGATGAGTTCCGCGCTGCCGCCCGCAACTTCCATGTGCCCGCGCAAAATCTGCTCTACGCAGACGTGGATGGAAATATCGGTTATCAAACCCCGGGCGATATCCCTATCCGCAAGCAAGGCGACGGAACTCTGCCCGTCCCGGGCTGGGCAAGTGAATATGAATGGAGCGGCTACATCCCCTTTGAAGAACTGCCTTTTGTATTCAACCCGAAGAGCGGCTTTATCGCCACAGCCAACAACCAGGCCAACCCGCGGGATTATCCCTACCTCATTACAATGGATTGGGACTACGGTCAACGCGCCGCGCGCATCGTGGATATGATCCAAAACGCGCCCGGTAAAATCGACATTGCCTACATCCAAAATATGCACGGCGACTCGAAGAATCTCAACGCCGAGACTCTCATGCCCCTTCTGCTATCGGTCAAACTGGACCCGGAATTTGCCTCCGTCCGAGAACAGTATCTCAGCTCATGGGATTACCAGGAAACCATCGACTCTCAAGCCGCATCCATCTTCGAATGGTTCTGGTGGAATCTGCTCTCGGATACATTCAAGGATGACCTTCCACAGGAAGCCTGGCCCACCGGCGGCTCACGCTGGTACGTCATCATGGACAACCTTGCGCAGCAACCGGACAGCCCGTGGTGGGACGATAAGAACACCGCTGATAAAGTCGAAACACGTGACGATATGTTCGTTCGGGCATTCGAGGAAACCATCTCGCAAATGCAGGATGAATATGGCAGGGACGCCGCCCTATGGCCCAAGTGGGGTTATTTACACAATTCCACATTCCGCAATGCGACGCTCGGAAAATCAGGCATCGGCCCGATAGAGTCCTTGTTCAACCGCGGACCATATGACACTGGCGGCGGCAAGAGCGTGGTCAATGCCACCGGCTGGACAGTGGGTTCATCCAACGGCTTCGATGTTGATTGGCTGCCGTCTGAACGCGAAATCGTGGACTTGAGCAACCTCGATAACTCACTGGCGGGTCACACGACTGGTCAGTCGGGTCACGCTTTCAATGTCCATTATGATGATATGGCTCAGATGTGGGCTGATGTTGGATACGCTCCCATGTGGTGGGAACAGGAATCAGTGATAAAAGATAGTGAAGGACATTTAAAGCTGGTACCGTAGAGACAAAAGTGACAGTCACCTTAAAGGTGGCTGTCACTTTTTAACCGCCATGCCACCCATCCCCCAACAACCACGCCAAGAAAGCTTGCGAACAGATCCAGAAAACTAAACGTGCGCGCAGCGATAAATTTCTGCGATAACTCTTCGAGAGTAATGAAGAAGGCTAGAGTCAGGCCAGTTGAAAGAGTCACCCAGCCGCGGGGTCGGGAAGGAAGCGAGGAGAGAAATGCTCGGGTGAGAAAAAAGTCCAGGAGGCCGAAGAGGATGAAGTGTCCGAGCTTGTCCCCATTCGGAAAATCATAAAGAGCCCGAATAAAGGCGGGGATATGATTTGCGTCAGCAAGGATCACAACACCGATGATAAACACAAGAAAAAATGCGGCGATGTATTTCATAATGAAGCAGGCCAGGTTGCAACCCGGCTTACTAATTATTTGGCTTCTCTTCGAGCCTTCCACCATTCGTACACCATCGGCAGGACGGAGACCAAAATGATGGCGATGATCACGTATTCAAAATTATCCTTCATGAAAGGAATATTGCCAAAGAAATATCCGGCGAATGTGAAGAGCGCGACCCATGTGATGCCGCCTATAAAATTATAGGTAATGAAATAGCCATAGGACATCTTGCCAATACCTGCCACGAAAGGCACGAACGTGCGAACGATGGGCACGAAACGCGCCAGAAAAATTGACTTGCCGCCATGCTTCTCAAAGAAGGCATGGGTCTTGTCGAAATATTCCTTCTTGATCCATTTGATGTTATAAGCGCGTTCGCCAAGATAATGGCCGATGGAATAGTTGACCGTATCGCCAAGAATCGCCGCGGCCATGAGCAGACCTGCAAGGTACCACACGTTCAACGAACCGAGCGCTGCGAATGTGCCTGCCGCAAACAAAAGTGAATCGCCGGGCAGGAACGGCATGATGACCAGCCCCGTTTCGACAAAGATCACTGCGAACAAAATGCCGTATGTCCAGCCGCCATATTGGGTGATGATCGTTGCAAGATACTCATCCAAATGCAGAAATAGATCGATCAAACCTGTTACAAACTCCATGTTTTATTTTCCTCTTTCAAGTTTTAGTATTGGCAACTCGCCTTACACAATGTCATTCTAAGTAAAACCACGGCGGAACAAAACGCCGTTCAAGGCCAAAGAAACAAAAGCGACTATCGTCGCGCTACATTTATGTCGCCTGCACGCCAAGCGACAAAAATGTCGCGCTACAGATTCTTGTTTCTTAACACTCCGCTCAGGGAATCACAGCAGTGCGTAAGGTGAGTTAGTTAGTAATTGACAGTCACCTTGTTCAGGTGACTGTCAATTTATTTCCATCCAACGGGCGCGGATTATACACCGCTTTCCCTCATCATTTCGATGTGCGTCTAAGCCAGTCTCCGATGACTAGGAATACGATGCTGCCAAGTGCTCCCATTCCGATATTGATGGAACCCAGCACAAGGACCATCCAACCGCGCCATATTCCCATCAATTCTCCGAGAGCAAATCCTGCCACGCTTAAGCCAAGAAACAAAAGCAGCGACCATCCGGTTCCGCCGCGCGCCACGTAATAGAGGACGCCAAACAACAAAGCAATGAGCAGTGCCAGAAGCAGGGATGGAAAGGTCATGGGTTAAGGCTTGAGATATTTTGTGAAGAAATCGGTGATGGCGTTGTAACAGGTCACGCGGTTTTCGTACTTCAACACATCATGGCCTTCATCTTCGAACACCAATAACTCCAGTTCTTTGCCTTTTTCCTTCAATTGCCGCACGAGGTCTTCCGACTCCGCCGCAACCACACGCGGATCATTGCGCCCCTGAAT
>JACRBH010000154.1 GCA_016234535.1 Chloroflexota bacterium | reverse complement strand
GCTGAGGATGAGATTCTTTACCGGGTCGAGCGATTCTGCATAGGTCGAGAAAAGGAAGCGCACAGTTTGGATGAATTCGTCGCGCAGCGGATGTCCGTCCAGTTCGGGAGGAATCGTGAAATCATCCGCTCCCCATTTTTGATAACGCGTGGATTTTTCGGTATAGGATGCGAGTCGGCTGCTTTCAATCGTCTCAATTGCGATGCGCGAAACATTCTCGAAAGCTGCGTGTAAAACCGCATGTTCCGCAACGGAGGCGTGACCATAGCCCACGACCCATTTCTCATGGAATTTTGCAGATTGATCGTCACTTAATTCCGCGGCGATCTCGCGAAAGGATTCAGGCGCGCGCGATGTTTTTGCAAATGCAACGGCGATGGTCTCAGGGCTGAGCGCGCGGGGGGAAAGCAGGTAAATTTCTCGTTCGGGCATGGGGTCTCCAGTTATTTAGTAATCAGTTGTCAGTGTGGCGGAGCGCAGACTTTAGTCTGCTGGCTTTGCGGACTGAAGTCCGCATTCCTGTGGATGTGGAATTGGCGCGGGTTATAAATGATATTTTTCCACAAGTCAATAAAAAAGCGACCAGCCGTTTGCCGCTGATCGCTGTGTATTTTATCCCATTGGGTGTTTCATGGGTGCGCCGCCCAAAAGATGCAGGTGGATGTGATGGACGGTCTGACCCGCATAGACGCCTGTGTTGACAATGAGACGATAGCCATCTTCATCTATTTTTTCCCGGGCGGCGAGTTGTTTTGCTACGATGAAGAGATGCCCCATTAATGGCTCGTCGTCGCTGATGAGCACGTTAACTGAGTCGATGTGCTTGTTTGGCACAATCAGAATGTGAGTCGGCGCGGCGGGATTGATGTCGCGAAAGGCTGTTACCTGCTCATCGCGAAATACGTTGGTGCTTGGAATGTCGCCTTTGACGATCTTGCAGAAAATACAATCAGACATATAGCCTCCTGTTGGCTGTTCCTAGGGCACTGGGATCGGACTGTGTGAGGGCCTGCAAACGATATCATAATAATTAAACTCTGCGGCCTTGCTGGCCTCGGCATAAGCGGCAGCTTCTTCACCTGATGCGCGTACCGCGTCAATCGCGGCGAGTGCCTGGTCTGACGGGTAGCGCGGCAGAGTCATCAACGGATCGTTGATGGGGCCTTCCGGCATATATTCAGGGCGGGCGGGATCAACTTTATTTGCAAGCGGGACCCAGTTGTACATCACAGGTCCGCGCGGATTTGATGTAAACCCAAGCTGGTAGCCTAATTGACGCGCCGCTTGCGCGGGGCGCAAACCAAATCCGCCGTTGGGCCAGATGAAGGCATAAGGAGTCTTGCCATAGCGCTCGGCAAATGCGTTGAGCGAATCTTCCAGTTCGCGGGTAATCACAGCTTTGGAGGATTCGTCGGATAGGATCGTATCGCTTATCACGCCTTGTGCCTGATGATCCACCCAGCCTTCATTCTCCAGATCGATATTTTCGACCCAGACAGATTCGGACAGGTCAGGTTCGCTCACCCAGCCATTGACTACAGGCCAGCCCAACTCTTCCCAATAACTGCGGAAGTTTTTGTCAAAGTTCCGCGTCTCAAAAACACCATCTTGAATAAGCAATACCGAGCGCGGCGGAATTTTGATATTGCGTTCCATGAAAGCAAGGAACTGCTTTGTGTTTATCGCCTTAAATCCCTGATCCTGGAGTTCTACCATGATCTTGGTGAATTCAAGCGGATTCGATATCTCCTTGAACATGATGATCATAACCACTGTGCCGGGCTTTGCGTTTGACGGATGCCACTTGCTGCGTAGATACTGACAGGTATCTTCAACATAGGTGTGAGGCGGATCCAATGGATTTAAAAATTGAGATTGATAGATCGCTGGAAGCGCAGGCAGCGTCACCTGCGTGGGCGCTGGAGTTATGTTTTCGGTGGCAATGGCTGTAGTGATCGGTTTGCAGGAAATCAGGATGAAAATACCAGTGAAGTAAATGGAGATACGATAAATGAGAGGTCGAAACAAATCTGTCTTTTTTGTCATAGGCCGTACATTATAACGCCAATGAGACCATCCATTTTCACCCGCTAGACAAGATATTCACCGGCTTTTCGGGCGATGAAATATAAAAGCCATATATTGTTCAATAAAATTGACAGCACAAAAAACAGCCACATGACTATGAACCAGGTGCGTTTGGCTGCATTTTGTAAAATGATAGCAATAATCAAAATAAGCGCGTAGGTCCAGTCGGCGGTGTAGAGGAATGGCTCGAAACCATAGCCCGCATGTAATATAAAATTAAAAAGCAGGCAGGCGGCCATTGAAATCAAGAGACCGTTATGTTTTACGGGGTAGTTGCGCTTGAAGAAATTTATCAATACCAAAGTTAGTGTAGCGACCCAAAGAAGAACCGCAGGCCAGCCAAACCAACTATATTCCAGGATCGTACCGTGCAGGAAATTAAATCTCGGTGTGTCATTGCGGATGCTAAGGTAGGGTTGAGGCGCAACGATGTTGTAGACAAAAAAATCCTCGGCGATCAGCTCGATGCGGTTAATGTCGATCCCCTGCGAAAATCTTTGTTCCCCCATCAAGTTCTGCGGAATGAAAAAATATTCTGTGAGCGGGTAAACGGATTTGGCGGCGAGATTCAAGAGAACGCTGAATCCCAGTACCAGGGCGAATGTCCTTATTAATCGCTTCGCGTTTCGTTGAACGAATAAAACTGTCAACACTTGCTGGGCAACATTTGTAATGGTGATTCCGAGCGTCACAACACTGGCCGCCACCAATAAATAAGCGGGCTTGTTTGTTATCAAAAGCCAGATGAAAAGAAGCAGGAAGAAGGTGGAGAAGATATAGGATTCGATGACACTGGAAAAGATCATATGAGAGGCCGAAAGCCCAAGCAGTGAAGCGCATAAGACGGCGTGGTTTTGATCCTCAGTCATCCATTGAACGACTTTCCACATTAGGAAGACACACCCGCCGCCGGCCGCCGCAAGCAGGATCAGGTTTGCATAAAAACGATCCCCGCTGGTTAGTATGGATAGGATTGCCGTCAGTGGACGAAAGATAAGATGAGTTAAAGGATGCACCGCGCGGATGCCTGTCTTCCATCCATCCGCCCCTGCCATGCGCTGCGCCCATGATCCGCTGTCGGCCGCAAAATATATATTGTTTGTGTTGATGCCGGGTTTATTTAGTACGCTGGCCATAAAAAAATAGCCCAAGGTAAACAGCAGGAATAAGACCAGGCCGTGCGAGTTTTTTTGCAGCAGTGCCGATCTTTTTGAAAATATCAAAACCGCACTGAAAGCAAGAATAAATAATACTGCCGGGATGGGGGAAATTCTCAAAAGAGATGGAGCGTCAAAGATGGATGGGTTCCGCAGGCCGATAAAAAAAGTTGCAAGCGGAAAAATAGCTGACGGCAGAAACGCGGCAATTAAAAGTATTTTACGCATTTCGAAATTATAAACCGGATGTGTTTGCGCCTTGATGGCATTGCCTCGAATAAAAAAACGCCATAGTGTAACTATGGCGCGGGGCGTCGGTTAGTAAACAATTGTTTATGGCGTTGAAGGGATCGCTCCATTTGCGGGCGCGCAGACAATATCGTAATATTCGAGTTCAATGGCTTTGTGTTGCTCGGCGTATGCGGCGGCATCCTTGCCCATGACGCGGATGGTATCCAATTGCGCCAGTACTTGAGCGGGCCAATAGCGCGGCAGAGTCAGGCGCGGATCGTTGGCCGGTCCTTCGGGAATAAAGGCTGGACGCCCCGCATCTGACGCATCTGAGAGTGGAATCCAGTTAAACATAATTGGTCCACGCGGATTGACGGTGAATCCCACCCGATACCCGACTTCACGCGCCACTTGTGCGCCGCGCTGGGTGAATCCGCCGCCGGGCCAGATATAAGCTATGGGTGTTTTCTCAAAATATTTTTGCAGATTATCTATTGAACCTTGAAGCTCGCCGCGGATGAATTCGTCCGTTGAGTCTGGGCCGATGTTGATGTTATGGATGACGCCATGTGCCTGATAATCGACCCAGCCTTCCCTGGAGAGAGCAACATTTTCCTGTAGGAATTGATCATCTCCACCGAATGCGCTGATCCAGCCATTGATCACCGGCCAGCCCCATTGTTCATGGTAGGGGCGGAAATGTTCGAAGGCTTCAACGCGATGGCGGTCATCATAGGTCAGTACCACCGAGCGTTGGGGGATGCGCGCGTTTGAATCCAAAAAGTCCGCGAGCTGCGTGGCGTTGATGGCTTCAAAGCCAAGTTCCTTGAGACTGCCCATTAATTTGTCGAAGTCTTTAACGGTGATGTCATTATCATCCAGGGAACTGGAGTCTTTGTTGATGCCGTGGAACATGATCACCATCACAATCGTGCCGGGGGCGGCGTTGTTCGGGTCCCATTTGGCTTTGAGGTACTGGCACGAGTCTTGAATATAGGCGTGAGGGGTATCGAGCGTGTTCAACACAGTTGTTGTAAAGGCAGGCGGCAATGCCGGTGGCGTGCGTGGGACTGTCGCTGTGGGAATTGGAACTTCAGTTGGTACCGGTGTTTCCGTAGGTTTATTGATTTCAGCGAAGGCAGTTTCTATCGCGGCTGTCATTGCGAGTTGCGGGTCGGCGGTAACTGGCGCAGACTGGCACGATGCCAATAGCACAGCAAGCAGACCCAGGGTCAGAAAAAGATGCGATGTTTTTATCATGAGGCGAATTCTACCTGAAAAAAAAGAGACGCCTGCCTGCGCAAACGTCTCACTAATCTCTAATTTCCAATCTCTAATTTACTCATCACTCCTGCCTGAGATGAAATCTTCCACTTTTTGGTGGGCGACTTCATCTTTGAATTGTTTGGGCGGTGTCTTGAAGAAATAAGAGGACGGCCCAACGATGGGGCCGGCGAGTTCGCGGTCGAGCGCGATCTTGGCGCAGCGCACCGCGTCGATCATCACGCCCGCGGAATTGGGGCTGTCCCATACTTCAAGTTTTAATTCCAGGTTGAGCGGAACGTTGCCGAAGGTGGTGCCTTCCATGCGGATGTAGCACCACTTGCGATCAGTCAGCCACGGCACATGGTCGCTCGGCCCAACGTGGACGTTATCCTTGCCCATGTCGTATGGAACCATACTGGTCACTGCGTTGGTCTTGGAAATCTTCTTGCTTTCAAGACGTTCGCGTTCGAGCATGTTGAGGAAGTCTGTGTTGCCGCCGAAGTTGAGTTGGTACGTGCGGTCGATCTTCACGCCGCGATCCACGAACAGGCTGGTGAGGACACGATGAACGATTGTTGCGCCGACTTGGCTCTTGATGTCGTCGCCGAGAATGGGCAGTCCTGCATCTGCAAAGCGTTTACCCCAGTATTCGGATGAAGCGATGAACACGGGAATCCCGTTGACAAAGGCGCAGCCCGCTTCGATGACTTGTTCCACATACCATTTGGTG
>JACRBH010000152.1 GCA_016234535.1 Chloroflexota bacterium | reverse complement strand
GGGATTGAATTTCAAACAACAAACCTTTTGCCGCGAATTACGCGAATTTTCGCAGATTAGTTTGAAAATTCGCGTGAATTAGCGAAATTCGCGGCAGATTTTTTAGTTGGCGGTAGCTTTCCCGTTAAAAACGGTAGTGCCTTAAAATCAAAACGTCCCGAAGGATTTGAAAACCTTCGGGACGTTTTGTTATGCGGGCAAAATACATTCAGGACGCTCATTGCCCGGAGCGTTGACCAATCTCGAAACCGGGTAGGCGGACATTTTGTCGGCTGGGAAGGGCCGAATGAGCGGAAGCAGGCCTTCGGGCGCTTGAGGCGCCGCGTCCAGCCATTGAGCATAATCCGATTGATTCAAAATGACGGGCATACGGTTATGTAAAGTTGACATCAATTCATTGGGCGAGGTGGTGATAATGGTGCAGGTGCGAAGCGTGCCGCCATCCGGGGAGTGCCATTCATCCCACAAGCCCGCAAAGGCAAAGGGCTTGCGGTCTTTCATGTGGATAAAATATGGCGTTTTTGTTTTTGCGCCTTCCTGCGTTTTCCATTCGTAAAAGCCGTCTGTGAGGATAAGGCAGCGCTTGTATTTGAAGCCGCCGCGAAAGGAAGGTTTCTCCGCGATCGTTTCACCGCGCGCGTTGATGAGCTTATTCGCGATGGACGGGTCCTTCGCCCACGAGGGGATCAAGCCCCACAGAAAAAAATCGGCTGAATTTTTTTCGTCGTTTGGAATTGCAAGGACAGGCTGTGTTGGCGCGATGTTATAGCGCGGCGCAAATTGGTTTGGGAAAACAAAATCGCCAAAGGCATCCTTTAATTCAGCAGGGTCAACAGTAAGTGTAAATCGTCCGCACATAATTCATGCTCCTTTCAAATCCATCTTTCGCTATCAATTGTCTCATAATTCAGTAAACTTTTCATCGAAAATTGAGGGGGAAAATCAAATTTCAGTAAATCATGAATTTGCTTCGGAGCGCGGACTTCAGTCCGTTTTGCCTCTGTAAAATTGCAGACTAAAGTCTGCATTCCGCTCGATCTGTGACTTACTGAATTTTCTATTCACCAAATTATGCGGTATTCTGTAAAGTGAAATAAAATGTGGCGCCCTGAGCGGGTTGAGACTCGACCCAAACGCGCCCGCCATGCACTTCGATTATACGCTTTACGAGAGTAAGCCCGATTCCCGTCCCTTCTGTATTTGCATTTAATTTATTGAACAAACCAAAAATACGTTCGTGATATTCAGGCGCAATCCCCATGCCGTTATCCTGCACGAAGAAAACCCTTTCATCTTTTGCGTTCATCATCGAACCGATCTTTACAAGCGGCTTTGACTGGCGCCCCATAAATTTCAGCGCATTGTCCACCAGGTTTTGAACAACCTCCACCAGCCGCGTGCGATCCGCGTTGACGTAAATTCCTTGAATGTCACGCGTCTCGATCACTGCGCTTCCCAATTCAACCTGCCCACGGACAAGTTCCAACGCTTCATTCACGACATCGGCAAACGGGATTTGGGAAGGCGGACTCATCAACCGGCCAATGCGCGAAAGCTCCAGCAGGTCTTTAAGCAGTCTCTGCATTTTGTTTACGGCCTGCTCGATACGGGAAACATCCTGTTTGAGCCTGGCAAAATCTCCTTTACGCGCATCCTGTTCGATATAAGCTAGAAAGCCGACAATGGTCACAAGCGGTGATTTAAGATCATGGGAAACAGTATAGGTAAACTGTTCGAGTTCCGCATTTTTTGTTTCCAACTCGGTTATTAAATTCTCCCTTTCGGCCTCGGCCTTCTTCCGTTCTGTGATCTCGCGGGCTATGCCTGTGGTCCCAATTACTTCTCCATCCGCATTCATGATGGGCGATTTTACAATCTCCACCCAATATTCCCTGCCGGCCTTATCGACCTGGAGTTCCTCCAGGTGTAAACGCTGGCCGGCCTGCATGACCACAAGGTCGGTGGCGCGATAATGCTCGGCAAAATCCTTTTGCCAGATTTCGAAGTCATTCCTGCCAATAACATCTTCAATTTTCGATCCGCATATTTTGGCGAATTGTTCGTTGACCGCTATATAGCGGCTGTCCTTATCTTTAAGCCACGCCACATCAGGAATGCCATTCAGAAGAGCGGATTGTTGAAAGAGAGTTTCCTTAAGTTTTTTCTCCGCCAGTTTTGCATTAGTCACATCCTGCACAGCGCCAACAATCCCCTTCAAACGATTTTCGTCTTCGTCCCAAACCGGGTGGGCAAAAATACGTTCCCAGCGGATTTCGCCGTTTTTGGCAAACGTGCGAATCTCGGACTTTACATCCTGGTTTCGGTGGAGGGTTTCCATATCGCGCGCATCCTTCTCCTTATCATCAGGATGAATATGTCCAAGCCATGCACCGGCAGCCAAATATTCTTCGAACGTGTAGCCCGTCAAAGTTTCGAAAGCGCCCCCCACCCAGGTCAACTTCACCTCGCCTTTTTGATTTACCTCAGAAGCAAAGGTGTAGTCAGTGGTCACCTTCGATATCAACCTGTATCTTTCCTCGCTGGCCGAGGCGCGCTGTAACAACTTATTCACCGTGCGCGCAGATAAATATTGCAGGATCATCCCCATGGGAAAAATTGCCAGACTCAACACCCAGGTTGTTGTTGCACTCCCTGCATGAGCGGGAATCAACAAGCCAATATTTTCAGCATAAGCCATCAACGCGCCCGAAACAAGGGAAAGAACTGTAACCCAGAACGTTACGCGCTGACTGGTTAAGAGGCCCGCAATCACGATCACAAGCGGGTATCCAAGTAAATATCCCTCTCCATGCACGCCAAAACCCGTTGCCGCAGTAACAGTAAAGAAAAGCCAAAATGCGCCGACCTGAATTATCGAAGCCGTTCGCACATGTCCGCGATATAGAAGATAAAGAAGGAAAATGTTAACCACTTCCCCAGACCCACCCTGCAGCAAAGCCCGCGCTGAATCCTCGGGATTCATGATCAATGTATACAACACGTAAGGCACAGGCACAAAGATCAATCCCCACAAGATTATGTGAAGCAAGTATGCCTGATGCGTTTTGGCATCCTCATCAAATATGGGAGGTGTAAATATTTTTTTCAGAAAAGCGTACATGTCGCGCTCACTTCTTCAATTTTCTTGCATCCCCATCCCGCAAGGTCACGCCCATCGAATCCAAATGTTCCAACAATGCCTGAATGTATTTCCGCGTGGTATCGAGCATATCACGAACTTCAGCGAGCGTGACCGATCCTTTTCGCTGCAATTCAACACGGACCTTCCCGACCATTTCATCGTAATCTTTTTTACGAAAGATGACCTCGCTCGAAACAGCCACCAACTCACCCATCTCGATCAACGCGTTGAGGATTTCATCCCCTACAGCAGCCTGACATTCCTTGATGCTCGGTGTGGCATACGGACTCGACTCAAACTTCCGCATCAATTCCTTGACCTTGTTCTGGTCTGCCCCATTGAACTTTATCTCATGTTCGGGTTTTGCAACGCAATTTCCAGCAAGAAGCAACAAGCGGCGAGTCATGAGGAATTCGGTAATCGAATTAAAAACACGCGGAGTTAATTTGAGCTTGCTCTTAAGTTCCTCACGCGGGATTCCGCGCCTTAATGGATAATCCTTGTGATACGAATTAATAATTTGAAACGCCTTGCCCTGTAATGTATTCCAATGCGGGAAGGCAATGGCAAGCGAATCATTTACGGCCGGCTGATTCTCCAAGAGCAGGATTTGGCCGTTATGCAGCAATTCCTGAAACGCGCCTTCCGCAACCAATGGCTCAAGGCGTGATTTAATGAACATCTCCTTTAACGGTACTACACTCAGCGCCAACGCGGCCTCGAACAAGACATCCGCTGGCGAACCTTGCATGAGAGATTCAAGGGATTTGAGCACGGCCTCGTCGAAGCGTTTGTGCCCGCCTTTGGGCTGGTGGTCAATGACAGCGCCGCCGCCAAGTGTTTCACTGGGCGACGGACGGCGCAGAATATATCTATCTCCGCGCACTGTGACGACGGGGTCGCGCAGCTCAAGTTGTATCCAGCCTTCTTCGCCGGGGTTGAGTTCTTCCGTTCCAAGAAGCCGAAGCACTGCAATCGTTTCGCTCGCACCCACGAAGAACTTTACCTGATCGCCATGTTTGACAGATGACGATGCATCTTTGAGCAAACGAAAACGCGCATCGATCCTTCTAACGGATTGATATTGCCCCGGATGAATTACCACATTGCCGCGTTGAATGAGTTCCGTATCCACACCTGAAATGTTGACAGCCGTGCGCGAACCGATCACGGCTGTCTCTTCTTTTTTCTTGTGAGTTTGAAGGCCTCTGATCCTGCCTTTCAACCCGCCGGGCAAAATTTCCACCTCATCGCCAATGGCGAGATGACCGTCGCTCAGCGTGCCCGTGACCACGGTGCCAAATCCGCTCATGCTGAAGACACGGTCAATTGGCAGGCGCGGGCGGTTGAGGTCGAGCCGCGCTGGTTTGTTTTCAAGCAGGTTTTGGAGATTGGTAATTAGTTCGTCAAGTCCTGTTTTGGTTTTTGCGGAGACTCGGATAATGGGCGCGTCACGCAGGACGGTATCACCAACAGCACCACGAATGTCCATTTCCAACAGATCAAGCCACCCTGAGTCTGAAGCGAGGTCTATTTTCGTCAGAACAATCAATCCAGCGGGAATCTGCAAAAGGTCCAGTATCGCCAGGTGTTCTTTCGTCTGCGGCATGACGCCTTCATCCGCTGCGATGACCAGCAGCGCCGCGTCGATTCCGCCAATACCTGAAAGCATGTTCTCGATGAAGTCGCGATGGCCGGGCACATCCACGATACCTACTTCTTCGCCGCCCGGAAGTGTGAGCCAGCCAAAGCCAAGCTCGATGGTCATCTCGCGGGCCTGTTCTTCTTTGAGGCGATCAGGATGGGTGCCGGTGAGCGCTGCGATAAGTGTGGATTTGCCGTGATCTACGTGACCAGCTGTGCCGATGACTCGCATGTTTTATTTCTTCGCTTTTTTGCCGTGTCCCATAATACGCTGGTAGGATGTCATCCATTCGTGAATCACATTCATCAGTTCCTGTAATTCTTTTTCGGTTGCATCGGTGGTCTGGTGCATCTGATCCTGCAAGACCTGCAAGGCGTCATTCAGCGGCGGGATGCGCTCGGCTGTTTTGACCGCTTCCTTGCGAATATCGCGGAACGATTCTTCCGACGAAAGGCTGTAGCCTGTCCATCGTTTTTGATCATCGGCCTTGAAGCTTACCCACTCCTGCCGCAGGCGATCCTCTGCGAGACGCTGCATCTCGGTCACTTCATTGATGCGGCGTTCGAGTTTTGTATTCAGTTCAAGATAGGCTTCCTGGGCTTTCTTCGCACCGCGCAAGGCTTCGTCAAGATTCTGAATATGAGTATCGAGGCTTGCGGCCTCTTTCTGGAAAGATTCATATTTTTCCTTCCAGGCTTTCCAGGCGCGGTCACGATCAAGCTGGACAACAACCTGTTCTTCAAGAAAAGCGGTCTGCGCCTGTTTGCGTTCAAGCTCGGATGCGGTCAATGCAGTAAAGCGGTTCTCGATATTGCGCAGGCCATCAGCCGTAATGATTGCCTTGTCGCGATTTTCATCAATGCGTTTGCGTAATGCGGTTACTTCACCTTGAACATCGGCAACCAGTTTCAAGTCATTTTTGCGCGTCTCCTCGATTGCCTTCAGGGAATGCATGGCGTCGTCCTTGGTGCGCACAGCTTCGTCAATTCGAAGTTTAAGGTCGCTTACGTTGTTCAGCACACGCTGCATTTCATCCGCGCGTTCCTTGATCTGTTTTTTGATCTCTGAAAGATTGGTGGCGGCTTTGAGTTGTGTAATGGCTTTATTGGTTTCGATCAATTCATCATGGAATCTTTTTGTAATTTCCCGCTCAATGAGCGCCTGCGCCTTTTCATTCGCTTCGATCATTTTGATAAGTTCGCTGCGCTGACGCGTGAGCATCGTCTCGTATTGATCGAGCCGCGGAGTGGTCGGCTTGATTTCGCCAATTTGTTTACTCAAAGTACTGATCTGTTTTGAAACAGCATTGACTGTGGTTTCAAAAGAAGTCAAACGTCCATCCAGTTTTGTAAGCGCATCCTGATTTTGGCGTTGTTGTTTATCCAGCCATTCGAGTCGCTTGATGATTTGTTCAAATTCCATGGGTATCTCCGCTCGTGATAATAAAATTTATGAATGAAATTATAGCACGCCCGTAAAGCGGGTTTACTGGCCAAGGTGATCGAACAAGGCTGGCAGGTTGACAATCAACGGCTGCAAAACCTGCGGAAACATTCCCAGGATGAACAACCCGATCATGCCCAGCCCGAGCATGGTCATTTGCATCCAGGACTCATTCAACTCCCAGAGTTTGTTCTCCCCCGCCATCACAAAAACGGCCAGTGTACGCGCTGCCGCAACAAGCAAGCCAAGCATTCCGATAAACACCCAAAAGGATATTATCAGCGATTGTCCGGCCAATTCCTGTCCCAGGGCCAGCCGCGACGAAAAACCTGCCAGTAAGGGAAAGCCTGTCATTGAAAGGTGTGACAAAGTAATCGCGGCAACCGCCATGGGATGGCTGCGCGCCAATCCTTGAACATCGCTAAATCGCAGTGAATACGCCTTGCGCCTAATAACGGATAGCGCCAAAGCCCATACCGACAGTTCCAATCCACGCGGGATCAGAATAAGAAATGTAACATTGATAACCTGGCTGGATTGCAATCCCATTGCGAGCACGAGCAAACCCGTCTCTGCGATGGCAGCGTAGCCCATCATTCGGCCGATATGTTTTTGCAGGGATGCAAATATGCCGCCGCTGACGACCATGAAAACCCCGGCAAATTGAATGGCGCTTGAAAGCTGTGGAGAAGTCCGCAGCCACACGTATCGATCCAAAAAGCCGAGTCCGAAGATCACCGTGAAAGTCGGCAAGGCCCAGAGCAAAAAACCCGCTACATAAGGCGGCGCTTCCTCCGTCAGCATGGGGATCCAGTTATAGAGCGGGAAAACGCCCAGCAAAAAGGCAAATCCCAACCCAAGCATGGTTCCCGCCTGCACCGTGGTGTTGATGTCACCGGGACTGGCCTCCACTCCCGCCAGCATCCATCCTGAAAAGAGAACGAACGGCATGGCCAGGGTCTGGTAAATAAGAAAACGCACCACACCGCGGCCGGGTTTTTGATACATTGGGACCAATAACGGAATGACCAGCATCGCGGCAATTTCGAGCAAAAGCGCGGCAAAAAGGAATGGCTCCACTGCAATTGATGCTGTTAATAAAGCCACGATCATTAATCCAAGTGAAACAAAACGATTGGCTGTGCCAGAGGCTTCCGTCCCGAAGAACCATAAAGCGGCCAGTCCATAAATAATGGCAAGCAATGAGCCGTCGGCTGTGGTAAGGGTAAAACTTCGCCCAAAAAACTGAATGGACGGCGAAATTTTTATGGAGATCGAACCGAGCAGAAGCGCGGTGTCAATGGGGAAGATCAATGCAATGAGCGAAAGGGCTGAAGCTACTACTCCGGCAATCAAAGGCGAAACACGTTCGCGTAAAAGGAGAAGGGTTAATAAACCGGAGATGAACGGGATCACAATCCAAATAATCGGCGCGCTCATAATTCGCTCTCCGCCTCAGGTGGAGTGGAGCCGGCAAGCAGCAAATACGAACCGACGAGTCCCAGCCCCAAACTGATCACTGAGAGGAATCCCGCTACAAGGATCGAGCTTTCTACTGCGGAGTAGAGAGTTTCAAAGCCAGTCAATATGGTAAGCAAACCGAGGATCACACGCAGTAGATCGGAAGTCACGCCCAAATGGGCAACACCCGCGCCGATCAGGAGAATGCTGCCAGCAATGACGGGCAGCCCAAGCCCCGGAATTACGGTATCGATGCGTGTCGTTGCTCCGAATGTAACAAGAGCCACGATACACATCAGAATCACCCGGAACCAGGCTCCATGAAGCAGGGAGGATTCCTCTTTATCATCTTCCACTGCTGAAAGACTCAGCCTCGTCATGCCGAGCGCTGCAACCACCATCCAGCCGGTGATTAGTTTGGCCGAGCCCATTACAAAAGGCAGGTGACGCGTCACGAGCCAGAAGGCGGCGGCATATTGCAATGCCAGAGCGCCGAGGCTGACACGCCAATCGCGATTAATGAGCATAACGGTGGACGTAATAAGGATCAAGGCAACTGCGATCCATGAAACGATTTCTATAATCATCCTAGGGAATCCCCTGTGTCAGCAAGGAAATAAATATAACCAGGAACAGCAAAGTCCACATGATGCCGCCTTCACCTTCAAGGGTCACATTGATGGCCTGACTGACCCTTTCAAGCAAGCGATATATGGTCCACGCGCTGCCGTAGATATCATCCATGCGCGAGGCTGCGGGATTCTTCACCCAATGCGCGCGGATCGGGTTGAGGATGCGAAAACGCGGTGTCGCCCAAACCAGCCCAAAGGTCAGAAGCGAAGCGATAATGGCTTGCGGCCAGGCTCCAACCTGAAGCGCACCGTCCCATCCAATAAATCCCAGAAGCAGTTGGCAAATAATAACGAGCAGGATTCCAGCCGGGTAAACAGTCCGCGCCCAGCCGGGCTGCGATTCGAGCGTGTCACGGCCAGACGGGCGCAGCGCATGGCGGATAAAGCCGGCAACGAGTAGCGCTTGCGCCGCAATTACAAATGGAATAAAGAAACCCAGGTTGCCGATCCATACGCTGGCGGTTAAAGAAAACGGCAGTGTTGAAAGACTCCAGGCACCGACAAGCAAGATTCGATTCAACCAGGTCTGTTGGACCGTAGCAAGGAAGAGCGCGCCTCCTACCAGAATAAGCGCGCATCCCCAGGCCACTGCGCCCAGCGGATTGCCGCTAAGCGCAGATATAACCGAAAGCGCGGCCAATCCAATAACCCAATATGGGCGGCCTGTTAATTCATCGGGTGCCCGCAGCCACATCCAGCCGCCATAAAGTGCCGCAAGAGTCGCAATCGCAAGCAGGAGCGGAGCAAATCTTATGTCTCCCACAGCGGGGACATGCGCCAGTAAGATCAAACTGGAGGCCGCCGATATCAAACGAAGCGCCGTGCCAAAGCCGCGTCTTAAACTTGAATCAGGTGAATAAGGAAGGTGCAATGGAAGCACACCCAGGCGCAGTCCCGCCGCTAAAACAAGAAACACACCCGAGCCTGCCGGAATGGATTGAAAATTAAGGGCGCTGCCCAGCGAAATACTGACAACATTCGCCCATAATAAAATGCCAATCCCCAAGGCTCGAATCGAAAAAGAAGTAACTACTTTCTCATTGTTCGACGAACCTTCCACGGAAGCCAGCTGGGCGATAAGTTCAGTAAGATCAAGCGCGCCCCATACCAGCAATAACGTGAGCGGATTATCCGCCGTAACCGCCAGCAAACCAATTCCGCCCAGTGTTAACGTCCCAACCCATGCAAAGGAATTTGTATTCACCGGCCGCGCCACGGCAGTAAACATTATGGATAACGTGAGTGCGCCAATGCTTAACGCAATCGGCCACGATAGCCCATCTGCGCGAAACAAGACCGGATTCACGAACAATCCAAACGGCTGCCAGGGCGGCAACGCGAACTCGAAAGGCATTTGCGCCAGCCAGATAAACACACTTGCAAAAGCCAGCATCGCGCCGCCAACTGCAACAAGCCACGAAAACCGCGCGGTCTGTTGAGTCACACGCAGCGCCATCAATGCCAGCGCAGTCACAAAAAGAAGCAGGCAGGAAACTAAGATCAACATGGGAGGCCATAATTGTATCAGTTTTATTGCCGCGCACCTTTGACCATTTTGCATTTGGTACAATCATGCGCATGATTTTTCGACAACGCAGACCCATCGGACTAAAAACCATCTTCTGGATATTGATCATCACTCTGACCTCATCCTGCGCTTCCCCCCCAAGCCCGACGCCTGCTCCGGTTTTCCTGCCAATTGGCATTACGCTGACGCCTTTCCAACCCCAGCCCAGCGACTCTGTTAACCCGGGCGCCACACTGCCGGCCCCGCAAACTGAACCGACATATACCCCCTACCCAACCCGCTACGTCCCACCTGAGATTTTATCCACTCCCGTTGAGATTATCCCGCCGGCAAGCATCGACCAGACGATCATCACCAACCCGTTGACAGGGCTGCCAGTCGTTGACGCGACTACATTTCAACACAGACCATTTGCCGTCAAAATAGCGAACTCGCCGGATTATGTCCGCCCGCAATCCGGGTTGACACTGGCCGATGTCGTTTATGAATATTATATTGAATGGGGTGACACACGTTTTATAGCGGTATTCTATTCAAATAACCCCACAATGGTTGGCCCTGTGCGTTCCGGGCGGTATTTCGATGAACATATTACGCGCATGTATCATGCGTTCCTTGTATTTAAATCAGCCGACCCGCGTGAATTGTCCTACTTACAAGGCAGTGATCTCAAGGATTTTCTGGTCATCGTGGGATTTGGCGGCTGTTCACCATATTTCACCGGTCCTTATCACCGCGATTCCTATAACAATCAATTTTTTAATTCCACGAAGTGGGCAGCCTGCGCTGATAAAAAAGGAATTGATAACTCTCCACAAACATTAAACGGCGGCTTCTTCTCGGAAGACCTGCCCGACGGATCATTAACTGCGTCACGCATCTTTTCCTCTTATTCAGAATATAACTACAGCTATTGGCAGTATGACCAGGCCACGCATAGATACTTCCGCTTTCAGGAAGCAAACGACATGATCAATGGAAAACCCGAAGCCTACGCCTCTCTCTCCGACGCACAGACCGGCCTGCCCGTCACAACTGCGAATGTGGTTGTACTTTTCGTTCCGCATATTTATGCAAACCCTTATAACGCTCATGATGAAGTCTTTAACATTGACCTTCTGGATTACGGAAATGCCTATGTCTTTCGTGACGGGATGGCAATCCCCGCCATTTGGCATCGCACCCACGAAGATCAAGCTCTGCTGCTGACCACGCTGGGCGGGGATCCCATTTTCCTGCGTCCGGGTCAGACCTTCTATCAGGTGATGGGAGTGAATTCCACATACACGCAGAATG
>JACRBH010000153.1 GCA_016234535.1 Chloroflexota bacterium | reverse complement strand
TCCATCCAGATGGGAACTTTCCCGCCTGGATGGAATTTGTTTTAAATCCAATCTGATTTATAAACCGAAATCCACCCAGAAGAATTGACCTGCCTGGGCGAGTTGTCCAAAAATACCTGTTAATAAAAATATGCCGACAATCACAAGCAGCGCTCCCATTCCAATTTCAACGTAGCGAGTTACTTTGCCATATTTCTTCAGAATGTTAGACACCCAGCCGACACCCAACGCGGCAATCAGAAATGGAATTGCCAAACCCGCTGAATATGCAGAAAGCAGTGAGACTCCTTGTGAGACTGAGCCGCCGTTCAATGACAGTGTAAGGATGGCTCCGAGTACGGGTCCCACACAAGGCGACCAGCCTGCCGAAAAAATAACGCCCATAAACGCGGATGAAAGGTAGCCCCATTTTCGGTCGGGCAATTGTTGGATGCGCGTATCGTATTCAAAAAATTTGATGCGAAATATACCGATCATGTGCAAACCAAAAATAATGACGACAATGCCGCCAATTTTCGTAAGCACAGAACGGAATTCGTAGGCAAATCTTCCTATCACCGAGGCGGCAATACCCAATGTGACAAATACAATACTGAAGCCGATTACGAAAGCCAGTCCATGTGTGAAGGTGATCCAGCGATTCTTTTCGTTTGTTTCTCCGCCTACCGCGCGTCCGCCTAAATATCCAATGTAGGCGGGCACGAGCGCGAATACGCATGGCGAGAGGAAGGATGCCAGCCCTGCTATAAATGCAAGTCCGATGGTGATGTTTACAAGATCCATAAGTTTATTCCTTCTTCTTTAAATTAATGGAATTCTGTTTGGCAAGCAGTTCGCGGATGGTCAAAACTAATGTGGCATGACTCCATGTCAGCGGGCTGACCGAGAGCGGTTCGCCGCTATATGGGTGGACTTGTTCCGCCATGACTCCGCTTTGCAAGGTGTGACTGGCTGTCCAGTTCAGGATGTCGAGTGCGGGTTTCAAATCATCCTCTGATTTTGCAACCGCAATCTGCCACTCTGCCAGCCAGAGGGTGCAGATGAACCACGGGTTGCCTGGCACGTTGGTTTTATCATCGCTGACTTGATGGTAATAATCATTCTCGTAACGCGCCGCGCCGCCGACATCAGTCTTGATCCACAAATGATCTTGAATGGCTTTCATCGTGGAGACGACGCGCGGATCGTCAGCGGGGAACATACCAAAGTACCACAGACCAAACAGGGATGAGTCCAGAGCCGTGTCCACATCCCAGACGCCATCTTCGCGGCGATTAATCATGCGGACAAAACGGTTCAGGTCTGGATGCCAGAGCTGCTTCTCAACCCCAGCCTTGATCTCATCTGCGGCTTTGCGATAGCGCGCGGCGAGATGCGCTTCGCCAAAGGCATCGGCAAAATTTCCAGCCGCCTGCAAACCCGCCTGCGTGGAAGCAACTGTCCAACTAAGTACACCGCGCCGCTCTTCCCATAAATCCCACGATGGTAGGGGAAGTCCATCGTTCTCATCTCGATAACTCATCAACCAATTTGCAACACGGATAATCAATCCACGATAGAGCGGCTTGACAAACTCCACATCGCGGAAGCGTTCAAAATGTTTCCAGAGCGCCCAAAGAACAAGCGCCGATTCATCCTCTTGGACGGGGAGTTGCTTCTGTCCATCCCGATACCAGGCATGCCACGATGATGCCAGCGCGCCATCAGGGGTGTACTTATGAAGCAAATACCCTTCGGGAGTGACGACATTGTGGCAGAATTCAAAGAAGCGGCGCGTGACTTCGGAATAGCCAGCGTCAATCAATGCGGCGGATACCAGTGCGCCGTCGCGTGGCCACATATAAGAATAGGTATCGCGCGCAAAGGTTGTGATATCGTAATCACTGGCGGCGATGATTGCACCATCATTATCAATTTGCGAGCGGACTACCAAAAGACTTCGGCGATAGAGGTCGGTCAATTCGGGCGAAAGCCCCAGCGCGTCGTCGGGTTCCTTGTTTGACCACAACTTCCAATACTGGCGGGTGCGCTCCAGATATGAGTCAGGTCCGCGCTCACGGATATTGCGGTTGATGCGAATGACCGCGTCAAAATCCTCGCCGACTGCAATCCAGTACCAACCCTTCGCTTCACCATGACCTGGAACAAGCAAATGCAATGCGCCCGTCGAATCCACGCTGCCTTGTGCGACCGCATTACCTGAAAGCCAGCCATCTTCCGCATCACGCCAGGTGCCTTCATTGCCGCCGAGTTCCTTGATGCCGACTGCCCATTGATCCAGCCCGAGAGTAAATTCTTCACCTTGTCCTCTGGCAGCATTGATCAAAAACCAGCGTTTGCCTTTGTAATGGAAGAGAGCCTTTCGTTCAGGCTCATAATATGCCGAGTCGCCGACTTCGTATCCGCCGATGTGAAAATCGTGGCTGAAAAACAGGCGGATTTCGCGCTCCTGATCGCGGTCATTATGAACGGTGATCTGACGCAGATAGAGATTCTCGTGGAAGTCCACTACATCTTTCGCAAGCAGGCGCAAGCCAAGTTTGTTGTTGACAAGACTGACATTTGTTACCAATGTAGCGGGTTCGTATTCGAGACGGCGCTGCCAGTCATCTTGCGAGACCCAACTGAATTGTCCATCCACCCATACACCCAAGCGGAAGGGATGACCAGCGGTATGATTTTCCAAGCCAACGTGAGGCCAATACAGGTCACGTAGTTGGTAGGTTGAGTCGAAGTTCACGAGGAGTGAACCGTTTCCAACGGGAATGTCGCGTGGCATACTGATTTTCCCTTTCAGATCAAGTGGGTTCTGAACAGTTTTTCAGACAATTCGCTATTGGAGGGTTCCACCAGGATCGAACCATCAGCAAAGACGATGGTGGGAATACTGCGGTTGCCGCGATTGGTGGTGATGACAAATTTCTCGCCCTCGCGATCCTTATCAATATCCACCCAGGAATATTGAACTTGACGTTCAGCCAGGATGCGTTTCGCGCGTCGGCAATCGGGGCACCAATCGGCGCCATAGACGGTGATTTCAGGTTGATCAATCATGGTGTCCACGCTTAGTTCTGTTCCAATTGTGTAACTTGTTCGGGGGTCATGCCATCTATGACTGGGCGATCACCCTGTTCCTGCAAATGCAGTTTGCCAAATGAATCGAGCATGTGACCAGACTTCTCGGCTTTGGTGCGTAAATAGAATTCGTTGTGCGGGTTGGGCGGAATGATGACGGGGATACGCCCATTGACCACCACGCCATGTTGAGTCAGATTTTCGATCTTGCGCGGGTTGTTGGTCATCAGTTGAATGGATTTGACCTTCAAGGAAAAAAGCATGTGCGCGGCAACGCTATATTCGCGCTCATCATCTCGAAAGCCCAGGGCGAGATTGGCTTCAACAGTATCGTAGCCATGATCCTGCAAGCCATAGGCGCGGATCTTATTGATCAACCCTATGCCGCGTCCTTCCTGGCGCATGTAAAGCAGGATGCCCTTATCCATTTGCCCGATTTCCTTGAGCGCGGTTTCCAATTGATCGCGGCAATCACAGCGCAGGGAGCCAATGGCGTCACCGGTCAGACATTCCGAATGGACGCGCACCGGCACGTTTTCAGCGCCAGTAACATCTCCGCGTACGATGGCGGCATGCTCCTTGCCATCCCAATTGTTATAGAAGGCAAAGATGTGGAAATCGCCAAAGCGCGAAGGTAGTTCACCGATCGCGGCGATACGTACACAGACTTTGTCTGGCCCAAAGCCTTCGCATTCGTGCTTGAGGTTTTCATCGAGCAGTTCCTTGATTTGCATATGAGTGAGTGACATTACGTCTCCTTAGAAAAATTGAGTGTAGACTGGCGAATCGAGATCGGCAATATTTTTCTTTCGAGGATAAAAAACTTTTATGTTGACGGCTCCCAGTTCTTCATATATTTCCTGGCGTTTCTCCATGTTCATGTTGGGCAAATCGCCAGCCAGTTGATAAAAAGCATCAGTCATCAGGATGTATTCATTGGATGGTATCGAGTTTTTGATCAAACGATGCACGATAATGACATCTTCGCCTGCCATTTCTTCAAACTGGCGTATCTTTTTGAACACGACTTCGCCATGATGCAGGAATGCTTTTAATCTCAGGTCAAGTATGCGTTGGCAGGCATTGCAATTGCAATCGGCTCTTTCAGTTGAGAGCAGGCGGGCGCGTTCATAAAAGACATCGAAAAAGACTTGTGCCTGGCGGGCAACGTCGAGGGCAACAGCGGACTGATTCTCATCGGTCACTTCAGCGTAAAGAAAAGCCGCGTCGCCTTCCAGTTTGTTCAAGGTCAAGGGATAAGCGGCGTGGTCAATCACCGCTTCGAGCAATTCAAAAATAATTTCCTCGGCGTGAACGGCGCTCTTTTTTTCAGAGCGGATAAACTGGGTGTAGCCGCTGATATCTGCGATTACCAATGTTACTTTTTTAGTTTCCATTACAGCTCCTGCTGCTTGATTTCCTTATCGGCGGTTTCTGAGAATATGTACTGGTGATACCCATCCCGCCAAAATTCTTACCCACTATAAGTTGCCCCCTATTTTTCGGAATGGGATTGTAAGTTCGACGAATAACGATGCGTCAAAAAGGCAAAACAATTCAAGGAAGGAAAAGATCATGAACGAACACGCTATTGCTCTTCAAACGCTTATGCAAAAAGAAGCGCTCAATCCCAGGGAAGTAAAAGAAGGTGTTGTTGCCTGTTTCTTCAGCATAAACCGCGATTTTGTGAAGCGCCGTCTGGGCGATGTCC
>JACRBH010000014.1 GCA_016234535.1 Chloroflexota bacterium | reverse complement strand
GTCGTTCGATGGATTCGCCGCGATATATATATCGAGCCGTTGAATGGCGACATCATATTGCCCTGCGAAATAATCCACGATGCCGCGGTCAAGGTCGCTTACTTCTACATTGGCATCCAGGAGCGCGATAAGGCTGAGATAGGCGTAATTGGATAGCGGATAATCCTGCACAGCCAGACGGAATTTTCCCAGCGCTTCATCATTCTGACCGAGGGCTTGATACGCCAACCCAGACTCGTACGCCGCCTGGGCTTTGATGTAATCATTCGGAGTGCGTGCTGCAATTCCATCGTATAAGGCCAGCGCCGATTCATAATCCTGTAGTTCAGTATATGTTGACGCAACCTTGAGGTCGAGATTGATATCATCTCCGAGGGCAGGGGCTTGAATGGCTGCTTGATACGCGGATAAGGCTTCAGTATAGTTGCCAGCATCAAAGAGAGCGTCACCGCGCAGTTCTTGCGCGTAAGCATCAAGAGTGCCTGGGCGGAGGGTGAGATAACTCTGCCATAAATCGGCAGCGGCCTGATAATTTCCCAGGCGGTAATTTGCCAGCCCTTGCAGGAAATGAGCCTGCGCAAAGTGGTCTGATTGAGGATATTCCGTAATCAGCGTTTGAAGTGTATTGATGGCGTCTTCGTAACGTTCCTGCGCAAAGTAAATGCGGGCTTCCCCCCATTTGGCGCCGGCGCGAATTGATGGATCAGGCGAATCGTTGAAGGCGGTCTGGTAATCGATTAGCGCTGCATCATATTCGCCATTAAAGAAGGCCCGGTCACCGACGCCCACGCGCGCCACAGGGAGCGGTATTGGGGTGATGGTCGGAGTGAGAGTCGCTTCGGGAGTGGGGGGGATGCCAGGCGTCTCCGTCCCGCCCGAGGTGAGGGGGATGCCCGAAGGGAGCGAACAGGCCAGTATCGCAAGACCAAGCCAAAGTCCACGAAAGATGCGGTGTCTTCCCGAACGATCATCGGGACGATGTGGGCGTGTCGAAGGGCGGGTGTATTTCATCCTGATTTTATACTGGCAAAAGATTAAGTCGTCAAGCGAGGTTGTATTCGAGAAATGTGTGAACTATAATCGCGTCCTGCAAGTATCCAATAACAAAAAGAGGAAAAGTGAACATGCAACACAAAGTCAGTCGCATGGGCCGTTTCATCATGGCCGCCTTTATGTTGTTTGCCGCAGGTGCTTGCGCGGCAAAATCGGAAGTGCCTTCAACTCATGTAACATCCAGCGGATTCGTTTGCCCGGAACCCAGTCCGCGCATCGAATTCGAAAGTAAAGAAATCAACATCTTTACATGGACTGAGTATGTGCCTGCCGACATCATTGATTGTTTCGGCCTGGTCTATGGCGTGGATGTGAACGTGGATTATTTTTCATCCAATGAGGAACTATATACAAAGATGTCGTTCGGTGAGAGCGTGGACCCGTATGATGTGGTCCATCCGAGCGATTACATGATCGGCGTTTTGATCCGCGAAGAGCTTCTGCAAAAACTCGATCAAAGTAAATTGATAAATAAAAAGAATCTCGACACGGGTCTGGTAAGCGCTTATGGAAGCACTGTTGATTATCTCGTGCCCTATCAGATGGGGACTCAGGCGATTGTTTACAACAGCGAGACAGTGGCGAATCCGCCGGTCTCGTGGGCTGATCTTTGGAAGCCTGAATATGCGGGCCGCATCGTGGCGGTTGACGATAATCGCGTCGTGATTGGCATGACATTGCTAACCCTTGGTTATGATGTGAATACTACCGACCCGGCTCAGTTGGAGGAATCAAAACAAAAGCTGATCGAGCTCATGCCGAACATCCGCGTCTTTGACAGTGACAGCCCAAAGACCCCGCTCGTGGCTGGCGATGTGGACCTCGGAATTGTCTGGAATGGCGAGGCGTTTCTGGCGCAGCAGGAAAACCCCGCGTTCGAATATGTATTCCCTTCCGAAGGTTCCATCATTTTTTATGACGGCATGGGAATCCCGGCCCATGCGCCGCATCCTGATATCAGCTACGCCTGGTTCAATTACTTGATGCAGGGTGATGTATTCTGGTTAACGCTGGTGGATTATCCTTATACCAATCCGAACGCCGCCGCGTTGGAGTTTGCGAAGGCAAATCACACAGATGTTTATGATGCATACATGGCTTCTCCGATCACAAACACGCCCGCAGATGTTTTTGCAAAAGGCCATGAAGTCGAAGACCTCGGCCCCGCGCTTCAACTTTACGATGAAATTTGGACTGCGATAAAGGAATAGCGCAAAACTCCATGTTAAATTTTCCATAATTAATTTTGTGCATCGTCCCGCAGATTGTTTAAAAAAACAGACTTGTATAAAAGGAACCTGCGGGACGTTCTGTGTGAGATGACAAAGGATTAAATCATGCGAACTGTATTTTGGGAAAACAACGAACTAAAGATGATCGACCAGCGTATTCTGCCCGCGCGTTTTGAAGTTGTATCGTATCGCTCGCACAAAGATGTCGCCTTCGCCATCACGGATATGGTGGTGCGCGGCGCGCCCGCCATTGGAGCCGCCGCCGCATTCGGGTTGGCACTTGCTGGATATGAATCCGCTTCATCTTCGACCGAAGGCCTGCTTGCTGACCTAGGGGCAGCGGCGGCCGTTTTGAAGGCGTCGCGTCCCACCGCGGTTAATTTGGCATGGGCAGCGGATCGCTTGATGCGTGTTGCGTATTCCGTAGAAGGCTCGGCGAATGAATTGCGTAACGCTGTTTTAGCCGAAGCCCAGAAACTAGCGGATGAAGATGTTGAGATCAACAAACGCATGGCCGAACATGGCGCGGCATTGATCAACGATGGCGATACGATCATCCATCACTGCAACACAGGCGCGCTCGCAACCGTGGATTGGGGAACTGCCTTGGGTGTGATCCGCACCGCGCATGAGCAGGGCAAACGGATTCATGTTCTGGTGGACGAGACCCGTCCGCGTTTGCAGGGAGCGCGCCTCACTGCCTGGGAATTGGAACAATATGGAATTCCCTACGAGATCATCAGCGACAATATGTCTGGTTATTTCTTGAAAGCAGGCAAGGCGCAAAAAGTCTTCTTCGGCGCGGATCGAGTCGCGGCCAATGGCGATGTTGCCAATAAGATCGGTTCTTATATGCTTGCGCTTGCCGCGCACGACAACAATGTGCCTGTCTATTCAGTCGTGCCCACTTCCACCATTGACCTATCCCTCGCGCACGGTGATTTGATTCCCATTGAGGAACGAAACACAGACGAAGTGCTCGGCATTCAATTTCACGGCGAACCTGTCGCGCCGAAAAATGCCAAAGCCCGCAACCCAGCTTTCGACGTCACCCCGAACCGTTTGCTTAGCGGCATCGTCACCGAGAACGGAGTAGTCTATCCGCCGTTTGAAATCAATCTCGCGAAAGTTGTCCGCTGATTTATATATGAATCATGTCACTGCGAGGCGTTCTCCCTGGCACCGCACGCCACTACAGTCCCCGAAGCAAAGCGAGTGGGGGGGCAGGTGTGTTCTTGCCGACACTGGTGTGCGGCGGAAGTGCATCGCCTCGCAATGACATGAT
The DNA here is from genome assembly GCA_016234535.1 of Chloroflexota bacterium. GTDB lineage: Bacteria > Chloroflexota > Anaerolineae > Anaerolineales > Villigracilaceae > Villigracilis. The sequence continues at coordinate 23,447 of JACRBH010000014.1, read as the reverse complement.
GAGAATTTCTAAATTTATAGCGCTAAAACTTTACAATACAATCATCGCATGATAAACTTTCGCCCGTTCGTTGCACATGGGCGCACTCCTGTGAGTGCGCTTTTTCCTGCGAATAAATTCCGTCATTGCGAGGGAGCGATAGCGACCGAAGCAATCTCCACCTTTGCAAATTGATATGAGGTACCATGGATATATTAATTACTGGCTCGGTCGCCTACGATTATTTGATGACATTCCCCGGTCTGTTCAAGGAACAGATCCTTCCCGAACGATTGGCTTCCATCAGCCTTTCCTTCCTTGTTGATTCCATGTCCAAACAGCGCGGCGGAATCGCCCCGAACATTGCCTACAGCATGGCGCTGCTCGGTGAGCGTCCGCGCGTGATGGCAACTGTCGGCGAAGACTTCGGCGATTACCGCGCATGGTTGGAATCAAAAGGTGTGGACACTTCATTGATGAAAATCGTGCCCGGACTTTTCACCGCCTCGTTCTTTGCCACGACCGATCAGGCTTCCGCTCAAATTGCATCTTTCTACCCCGGAGCGATGGGGTATTCCGCCACCCAGTCTCTCAAGGATTTAGAACAGAAACCCAATCTTGTGGTTGTCTCACCAAGCGCGCCTGATGCAATGATGAAGTTTCCCGCTGAATGCCGCGAGTTGGGAATTCCTTATCTTTATGATCCAAGTCAGCAAGTGCTAAGACTCGAAGGCGAAGAACTTGCGCGTGACATGGAAGGCGCGCAATTCCTTTTTTGCAATGATTACGAATTCGGATTGATCTCCAAGAAAACAGATTGGAGTTTGGATCAGATCCTCGAGCACGTAAAAATATTGGTCATTACGCGCGGCAAGGATGGGGCGGATTTATACGCAGGCGGGGATTCGGTTCACATCCCAACCGTCCCTGAAAAAGAGATTGTTGATCCCACCGGCGTTGGTGATGCCTTCCGCGGCGGATTCCTGGCAGGCTATTCCCACGGCTTTGAATGGAAGTTATGCGGCGAGATCGGTTCTCTTGCTGCGGTGTATTGCCTTGAACAACGCGGAACCCAAAACCACTCCTATACTCCGGTTGAGTTCGTGGAGCGCTTCCGCAGGCATTTTGATGACGGCGGAAAATTGGATGTGTTTTTGAAATAAAAATCTTGGAGCGCAGACTTTAGTCTGCCAGACCAAAGAGCAAAATGGTATTGCGGACTGAAGTCCGCGATCCGATGAGTAACTAAAGGAGAAATATAAATGGAATACGATATCAAAGATTTACAACAAGCCGAAGGCGGACGCCGCCGTATCGATTGGGCGGAACGCGAAATGCCGGTTCTTCGCTCCATCCGCGAACGCTTCAAGAAGGAAAAGCCCCTCAAAGGACTGCGCCTTTCCTGTTGTTTGCACGTCACCACCGAAACCGCGAACCTGATGATCACCCTGCAGGAAGGCGGCGCGGACATCGTCCTCACCGCGTCGAATCCGCTTTCCACTCAGGATGATGTCGCTGCCGCGTTGGTGAATCAATACGAGATTCCGGTCTTCGCGATCAAAGGCGAAGACAAGGTCACATACTTCAAGCACATCCGCGCCGCGTTGGAGCATATGCCCCACATGACGCAGGACGATGGAGCTGATCTCGTTTCATCCCTGTTCTTCATCGAGATGGGGCGCTTTGAAAAACTCGAACCATCTCTCGCCTCATGGGCGCAAGGCTTAAGTGACGCAGAGCGCAAGCAGATGCTCGCGAATGTCATTGGTGGAACAGAAGAGACCACCACCGGCGTGATCCGCTTGAAGGCGATGGAAACTGATAAAGTGTTGAAGTTCCCCGTTATCGCGGTGAATGATGCGCTGACCAAGCATTTGTTTGATAACCGCTATGGTACCGGCCAATCCACCGTGGATGGAATTATCCGCGCCACCAACGTGCTGTTGGCTGGGAAGAACTTCGTGGTAGCTGGCTATGGCTGGTGCGGCCGCGGTCTCGCTTCGCGCGCGCGCGGCATGGGTGCGCAGGTCATCGTGACCGAGATCGACCCAATGAAGGCGCTCGAAGCGGTCATGGACGGTTTCCAGGTCATGCCGATGACCGATGCCTCCAGGATCGGCGACATCTTCTGCACTGTCACAGGCGACTTGAATGTGATCGACAAGAAGCATTTCGAAGTGATGAAAGACGGCGCGCTCGTCGCGAACTCCGGTCACTTCAACGTTGAGATCAATATTCCTTCGCTGGCAGCCATGAGTGTGGGTGAGCCCAATCGTGTCCGCCCGTTTGTTGAGCAGTATCTCACCAAAGATGGACGCAAGATCAACATCCTCGGTGAAGGACGCTTGATCAACCTTGCTTCCGCCGAAGGCCACCCCGCTTCCGTTATGGATATGTCCTTCGCGAATCAGGCGCTTTCCGCTGAGTACATGGCGAAGAATGCGGACAAATTGGAGAAGAAGGTTTACTCCGTCCCCACAGAAATTGACAATGAGATCGCCCGCCTCAAACTCGAAGCGATGGGCGTTAAGATCGACATCCTCACCGATGAGCAATTACACTATTTGAATTCCTGGGAAGAAGGCACGTAAACCAGAAGCCAGAAAGCAGAATGCCTCGCGAATTTTTCATTCGCGAGGCATTCTGCTTTTACGATGCTCTTTATTATGGCGCTCCATTTTATTGGAAAGTTGTGAGCTTATGGTTATCACTCAAAATCGTTTGTAATTCCATCATATTATCGAACGGTATCGCGCCAGCCTTTTGCAGCGACTCTCTTGGCGTGAATGCTGCGTGACCATATACCCTCATCCCCGCGCGGACTCCTGCTGTGACCCCGGGTACACTGTCTTCGATCACGATACAGCGGGCAGGAGAGACGTTGAATGCTTTGCCGCAGCCAGAAAGACATCGGGCGCGGGCTTGGGGTGCGGCACTTCCAGGCCGCTGAAGATTGCGCCGCCGAAGAACTCTGTCAGACTGGCGAGTTTCAATCGAAGCAGGATCTCCTCCCGGCTTCCGTTCGACGCGATGCAGATCGGCAGAGTCAAACTCCGGATCAGGTCATGAATCCCTTGAACAGGCTGAAGTTCCCTTTTGGTCAGAGTCGAGAGGTGTTCGTTGAAGATGGATAGAAAATTTGCAGGGGGAGTCCAATTCAATTTCTGCGAAGTGACCGCCAGCCTTTGGTATATGGCCGCGCCAGAAAACTCCCGTTGATATTCCTCGGCGTTTACTTGATGGCCGTATTCCCCAAGCATTTGAACGTAGACTTGATTGGCAAGCGGTTCGCTGTTGACCAGCACGCCGTCGCAATCGAAAATGACAAGGTCGAAGGATGTTGTATTCATAGGAGCGGGGATTATACATGAATCTCCGCTCCATTTTCAATCAACGATAAAAAGTTTTGCGCCGACTTTGGTGTAGGAGCGATGCGGCTCGGCATTGTCTGCGACTTGATAACTTGTTCCCGGGATTAGGACAAACTTCCTGCCGTCCTTAAGCTCGGTATGCAATTCGCCCTCGATGCAAAACAGGATATGACCCTTTTTGCACCAATGATCGGCGAGATAGCCCGCGCTGTACTCCACCATGCGCACACGGATGGTATCAAATTCCTGAGTCCGCCAGGTTGCCATTCCCGTTTCACCTTTGTGCTCGGTCGGGACGATCTCTGCCCAATCCGTTGTACCGAATGGGATGTTTTTCATTTCCATGCTAATCTCCAATCAACTTGTTATTTTGACCAGAAACCCGTGTGGACTGCGCGGGCTTCCATATTGAGTTCCACTGCGGGGCCATCCACCTCGACAGAGCGCTGACTGTGCGCAAAAACATCACGGCATGGGAGCAGCAAATGCTCTGGCGATGGACCGATCAGATCGTACAGATCAGCTTCACTTAAAGCATATACTACGCGCCTCACATTGCCCCAATGGATCGCGCCCGCACACATCGCGCATGGTTCTGTGCTCGTGTAAAGTGTACAGGCTTCAAGTTCTTCAGCTGAAAAGCGCTGAGTGGCAAGCCGCATGAGATTCGTCTCTGCGTGACCTGTACAATCACGCCCGGTGACTACCGTGTTTTCGGCTTGCAATAAAACATTATTCTCTTTGTCCACCAGCAGCGCGCCAAAGGGATGATTGCCATGGTCGCGCGCCTGCCTTGCAAGTTCAATCGCAGTTCGGAGGTGTTGAATATCAATCAGGTTCATGGATGGCTCCTCAAGGATTTGGATACTTGGTCGATTATAAGCTTTCCCCTGCTTTCAAAGACTTCGGATCACAAAGCTCGGACATATCCGATCTCTTCCGCTTATCAGTTCGCGACACTTGCGCCGCACTGCGTTTGGCGCAGTGCGGTGAGTAATCCGTTGACAACCTCCGTTGACCACCCGAACCTCCGCAAACAAAAATCTCCAATTTTGGATAGGAATTTTCTGCCTCAAGGCGCAATCAACAATTTTATAAAAATCGATGCAACAAGCCCAATGATAAAGGTTCCGATATAAAACCCGATAAACGCAAAGATTGTCACAAACGCCCATAATCCACGTGTCTTGAACAAATATATCGGAATGACTATCATCCACACTGCATATATAAGAATTCCCAGCTCGTAGATCCATTTTTCCTTGTATTTTTGGCTGTCTTCCTTTAGCCACCAGCCTAAAACCCAGGCAAAAGCAATGAAGTAAAGCAGATCGAATGCAGGGGATAGTGGCCGCTCGTAAACAGAAAATAAGGCAACGCAAAAATTTGTGATTAGAATCAACAAGACCATAAAGACTATAGGTGTTGAAATCCTTGTGCCGCGCTCGGAATTATTTTGCATAAGTTACTCCCTGTGACTTCAATGATATTTTATAAATTTAGTATAGCATATACTACTATTCACCCCTTATAATTACTGTTGCAATCACCAACCGTAAAAATCCGCCCCCTCGACCATCCGACCAAGGACAACCAGACTAAATGACTACCCTAATCGAATGTATCCCCAACTTTTCCGAAGCCCGCCGCCCAGAGGTCATTGACCAGATTGTGGCCGCCATCACTTCCGTGGATGGTGCGCGCCTGCTTGACCGTTCCTCTGATCTCGACCACAACCGCACGGTATTAACCTTTGCAGGTTCGCCCGAAGCGGTGGAGGAGGCTGCGTTTCGCGCCATCAAGACCGCCTCCGAACTGATCGACCTCAATCAACATACGGGCGCGCATCCGCGCATTGGGGCGACGGATGTTTGTCCCTTTGTGCCTCTCTCCAATGCAACGATGGGGGAATGCATTGCCATCGCCCAAAGGTTGGGTCAGCGCGTAGGAAGCGAGCTCAGCATCCCCGTCTATTTGTATGAAGCGGCGGCCACTCGTCCTGAACGGGCAAATCTTGAAAATATCCGCAGAGGCCAGTATGAGGGACTCAAAGTCGAAGTCGAATCCGATCCCGAGCGCAAGCCTGATTTCGGTCCCAGCAAAATTGGCGCGGCGGGAGCGACTGTCATTGGCGCGCGCAATCCGCTCATCGCCTACAATATTTATCTCACCACCGACGATGTCAGTATTGCGAAGAAGATCGCCAAAGCCATTCGCCATTCGACGGGCGGATTGCGTTACGTCAAAGGGCTTGGCCTGCTTGTGGATGGACGCGCGCAAGTCTCGATGAACCTCACCAATTTCCGCGAGACGCCGATTGCGCGTGTAGTTGAAACCGTCCGACGCGAAGCCGGGCGCTATGGCGTGGGCATTCATCACAGCGAACTCGTCGGCCTGATCCCGCAGGATGCTTTAACAGATGCGGCGGTCTGGTACACCCAACTGGATCAATTTGACAAAGAGCAGATTTTAGAATCGCGTCTCTTTGACAGTGGATCGCAGACCGTAGACGGTCCATCGTCCACCGTCAACGGTCTGTCTTCGCCCAAGCCTGCTTCTTTCATCGACGAATTAGCCGCCCCGACACCGACTCCCGGCGGAGGTTCTGCCGCGGCCTACGCGGGCGCAATGGGCGCGGGGCTCGTCGCCATGGTGGCGGGACTCACCATCGGTAAAAAGAAATACGCCGAAGTCGAAGCTGAAATGCAGGCCATTCGAGTCGTCGCCGAAAACCTCCGCGCAGAACTCACTCACGCCGTGGATGATGACGCCGTCTCGTTCGAAGTCTTGATGGCGACTTTCAAATTGCCCAAGGATACAGATGAGCAAAAGGAAGCGCGCAATACTGCCATCATCAAAGCCACGCTCAATGCCGCGCACATTCCACTGCATGTTGCCGAGGATGTTGTCAAGGTAATGGAACTTGCTTTGAAATGCGCCAAACATGGCAACGCCAATGCCATCAGTGATGCCATGTCAGGCTTCGCCATGTCGAGAGCCGCCTTGACCGCCGCTGGCTGTAACGTTCGCATCAACATCAACTCATTGGAAGACAAATCCGCTGGCGATAAGATGCTGACCGAACTCGCTGAACTTGAAGACGAAGCCGATAAACTTGAACAAGAAATCCGCGCAATAATGAAAGAGCGCTGCGGAATTTGATTGAACAATTATTTTAGCGGGGCATTCAGATTGCAACTATGAAATAGAAACGAAATAAACCGGTCCCGCCTTGCACAGCGCCATTCAACATGGCGCTGTGCAAGGCGGGTTCTTAAGATTTAGATTAGTTGTTTTTATTTCTTCTTGACATCATTCGAAATATCCATAAAATATCCTGATTCCATAAACCCTTGGTCCCGAGGGGGAAGAAGAGAGAGCCATTATAAAAAATTGGAAATTACCGCTATTCATTTTTGTGCTGATCCTTATTTTTGTATATAGAGGTTCAGCCCATGTCCATGCTACGGCAGTTCGTGGAGTGTCGTTTGCAAAAAGAACCACGCCGCAATCGGCTTTGGTTGCAAGCGCGCCGATTTCAGAACCGGTAATCTCAATTCCAATTCCCCCCCAGGTTTGCAACCCTCTTGAGTCAGATTACTGTATTCTTGATGGAAATTTTATCCTCCAAAATCCCCTGAAATCTTCACTGGTCGATTCCCTGTCAACGACTTATCAATATGGGTCAACGGAAGCCGACAAGCGAGAGCCGCATCATGGGGTTGACATGGCCAGCGAGCTTGGTGTGCCTGTTTATGCGTCTGCAGGCGGTGTGGTGGTATACGCAGATAATGATTGGAAAGACTCCGGCTATTCTCCACGGCGCAGATACTATGGGAATTCAATTGTGATCCGCCATGAAAATGACCTGTATACGCTTTACGGTCATCTATCCCGTATTCTGGTTTCCGCCGGTCAGAAAGTGAAAGTTGGCGACCTGATCGGAGAAGTTGGTCATACTGGTGTTGCCATTGGAAGTCATTTACATTTTGAAGTGCGCCGGGGAGGGGATGGCCGCGATTATTTTTCGACACAGAACCCCGAACTTTGGCTGGCGTTGGAGAAGGATCGAAATGGAGCCGCGCTTGGGGCGATGGTTATCTTCCTCGACATTGGGATGCCTCATAAGGTACAGCGAAATCTCGTGGTTGAGTATTTCCCAGTGGATGCTGAAACCCCATTAAGATTTATTCCCATTACCACCTATCCAAATGGCTTTGAACATAACACAGAGGATGCGGCCTTGAGCAACCTTTCCCCCGGTCGCTATCGGATCACATTCAATGATAGTGCGGGCGTCCGTCACCGCTGGGTTTATATAGAATCAGGCAAGCTTACACAGGTGAATTTCATCGTTAAGTGATGGAAATCCTGCTGAATTGAACTATCTTGATCAAAGAGGAACTCCAGGATTTTTATTCTGGAGTTCCTCTTTACTTCTTACTCAAACACCCTATTCTTCCAACGTACTAATATCACCTTCGGGCAATCCCTGTGCTCTTGCCTTCAACACACGGCGCATGATCTTGCCGGAGCGAGTCTTCGGAAGTTTGTCCACGAACTTCACATCTTCGGGGCGGGCGATGGGTCCCATGTGCTTGGAAACATGCTGGCGGAGTTCTTCAGATAATTCAGCAGAAGGAGTAAAGCCAGAACGCAAAAGAACGAAGGTGTAGATGGCCTGTCCTTTAACATCGTGCGGCAGGCCAATGGCGGCGGCTTCCGCCACAGCCGGGTGACTGACCAGCGCGGATTCGACTTCAGCAGTTCCCAAACGATGACCGGAAACTTTGATGACATCATCTACGCGGCCAATGATCCAGTAATAGCCATCCGAGTCACGTTTGGCTGAGTCGCCGGTTGTGTAGCGCCCGGGATACTTCGACCAGTATTGATTGACATAGCGCTCATCATCACCGTAGATCGTCCGCAGCATGGCGGGCCACGGATTCTTCAACGTGAGATAGCCTTCGGTGTTATCCGGAACAGGATTTCCCTGTTCATCCACGATCTCAGCTTCCTGCCCAAAGAATGGACGCGTGCCAGAACCGGGTTTGAGCGGCACAACAGGCGTCGGCGTGATCATAAAGTTGCCGGTCTCTGTCTGCCACCAGGTATCGATGATCGGGCACTTATCCTTGCCGATAACGCGGTAGTACCACTTCCATGCCTCAGGGTTGATCGGCTCACCGACAGTACCGAGCAGCCGCAGGGACGAAAGATCGTGCTTGTTGGGCCACGCCTCTCCAAAGCGCATGAGTCCACGAATGGCAGTCGGCGCTGTGTAGAAAATCGTAATCCCATATTTTTCAACGACCTGCCACCAGCGGTTCGGGTACGGGAAGGTTGGGCCGCCTTCGAATAACATCGAGGTTGCGCCGGCGATCATCGGGCCGTAGACGATATATGAATGTCCGGTGATCCAGCCTGGGTCGGCGGTACACCACCAGCGGTCTTCGTCTTTGACATCGAAGACATACTTGAGCGTGGAATACGTGCCGACCATGTAGCCGCCGTGCGTATGCAGGATGGCCTTCGGTTTGCCGGTGGAGCCTGATGTGTAAAGGATAAAGAGCGGATCTTCCGCATCGAGGACTTCAGTGGCGCATTTGCCGTTGGCGATTGGAAGTGAGCATAGGTCGTGATACCAGTGGTCGCGCCCCGCTTCCATATTGACGGGTTGGCCTGTTCGCTTGACGACGATCACGTTCTCCACTGACGGACAGCGCTTGATGGAATCATCCACGATATTTTTAAGTTCGACGATCTTGCCGTTTTGGAATGAGCCGTCACAAGTGATGACCAGTTTCGACTGGCTGTCGTCGATGCGGCCTTGCAATGAATCCACCGAGAAGCCGCCGAACACCACCGAATGGATCGCGCCGATCTTGGCGCAGGCCAGCATGGCAAAGACGATTTCAGGCACACGCCCCATGTAGATGGTGACGCGTTCGCCTTTTTGAATCCCCATGGACTTGATGATGTTTGCCATGCGAGAGACTTCGCGGTTCATGGCGTAATAGGAGAAGGTGCGTTCGATCCTGCCGTCTTCGCTTTCCCACATCAACGCCAGTTGATTCTTGCGATGTGTTTTGAGGTGACGGTCAATCGCGTTGTGGACAATGTTGGTCTTGGCGCCTACGAACCACTTGAAGAAGGGCTTCTTCGAGTCGTCGAGCACCTTGTCCCATTTCTTATACCATTCGAGTTCATTCGCTTCATCGGCCCAGAAGCCTTCCAAGTCCTTGCTGGCCCTTTCCGCGAGTGCGTCCCAATCTTTCAAGCGTGCCTGTTCGATCACCTGTTCCGACGGATAATAAACTTCGCCTTCCATTTGTTTTCGCTCCTGTGGCATGGTTGAACTCCTTGCTTGATGGAATATTTGGCCTACTATACAGGAAAATGCTCCTGCGGGCAATGCATTTACAGCTCTTTACCGGCTTCGATTTCAGATTTCATCTGCGCCCAGGCTTCCCGCGCCTCGGTGACAGAACCTTCATCTTCGATTGTGGTGATGTCGCCGGGGTCTTTATCCAGGGTCACGGCTTTGAGTACGCGGCGCATGATCTTGCCGCTGCGTGTTTTGGGCAACATGCTGACAAAGTTCAATTCGCCGATAACCGCGATCGGTCCCAGTTCGTGGCGGACCGTGTCAAGCAGTTCCTTTTTTAATTCCGCCGAAGCGGTCTGACCATTCTTGAGCAGTACAAAAGCAGAGATTACTTCGCCGCGAATTTCATCCGGTCTTCCAATGACGCCAGATTCTGCAACGGCAGGATGCTTGAGGAACGCAGTCTCCACTTCGATAGTGCCGATGCGATGCCCCGCGATCTTAATGATCTCATCGGCGCGGCCGGCAAACCAAACATAACCGTCTTCATCGATGTGGGCCGAGTCGCCGGTGTAGTAAACGTTCGGGATCTTTTCCCAGTAATCTTTGCCATAGCGTTCCGGTTCACCCCACAATGCGGGGGTGAGGCCGGGGAACGGACGTTTGATCACCATGATGCCTTTTTCGCCGGGCGCGCATGGTTCGCCTTCGGGAGTCATCACTGCCACATCAATACCGGGCAGTGGGATCGTGGCTGAGCCCGCCTTTGTAGGCAGCATCCCGATGCCATAGGGATTGCCGAAGACAGGTCCGCCTGTTTCAGTCTGCCACATGTGATCGATGACCGGTATCTTGTTTCCAAGCATCTTATTTTGGAGCCAATCCCATGCGGGGGCGTTGAGCACTTCACCCGCGCAGAAGATGCGTTCAAGTTGATCGTGGTTCACACGCTTAAGTGGTTCGTCGCCATAGCGCATTAAAAGCCGAACAGCAGTTGGAGATGTGAACACGCCGCTTACGGCGAATTCTTCGATTGCGATTCTCCAATTCGCTTCCGCGTGCGGGTGGTCGAGAGCGCCTTCAAATGCCAGAGTAGTACAGCCCGTGATCAAAGGCGCATAGACGATGTAGCTATGCCCAACGATCCAACCGATATCCGAAGTTGCCCACCAGACATCTGTTGGCTTTAGTCCAAAGCACCAGCGCGCCATGCTGGCAATATGGACTTGGTATCCGCCGTGTGTGTGGATTGCCAGTTTAGGTTTTGCGGTCGTGCCGGATGTCGCGAGGATAAAAGCCGGCTCGTTTGATTCCATTGGAACGCAATCACCGTTCTGACCTTTGGAGCGTTGGAGGAAATCATCCCACATGATGTCACGGCCTGCCTCAATATTGACCTCTTCAGCACCGCGTTTGAGGAGGATAAGATGCTCCACTTCATTTTTGACATTCTTCAACGCGCCATCCACAATTTCTTTCAGGCGCACATCCCTGCCTTTGCGGTAGGTGATGTCGGTGGTGAAAACAAGCTTCGATCCGCTGGCTTGGATGCGGTCTCCCAGGGCGTTTTCGCCGAAGCCGGCAAATACTACAGAGTGGATCGCTCCAATTCGGACGGTGGCAAGCATCAGCATGATCGCTTCCGGGCAAGTCGGCATGTAGATGGTGAGACGGTCACCTTTTTTGATTCCCATGCCTCGCAAGGCCGCTGCGATACGTTTTACCTCATACAACATGTGGGCATACGTGAACAGACGCCGTTCCCCGCGCTCATTGATATAGACTAAGGCGGTGTGGCCGCCCCAACCTCGTTTAACGTGAAAATCAAGCGCGTTGTAAGCAAGGTTTGTTTGTCCGCCGGAGAACCAGCGGAAGGCTGGATAATTCCATTCAAACACACTTTCCCAGGTTTTGAACCAGTGCAATTCCTTGGCAGCTTTTTCCCAGAAGGCTTCGGGATTTTCCTTTCCTTCCTGAATCCAGCGATTAACAGTTGGGCTGATGAGGTTCATGGAGAACTCCTCCTATGGGCTGAGGCGGGACGGATTCCGTCCCGCCTCAAGTTTTGTCGCATGGAACTTTGCGCCAAACACACATATTTTATGTATATATGGCGGGTCCCTTATTAATCGTCAGCCGCTGATTTTGCTGCCCCAGAAGTAACTGTTCCAGTTCCAATGGATGCCACAGACGCATCCGATGAAATGTCAACTTTGAAGGTCTCAGGCATCTTCCAGAAACAGACCACCGCGCAAATTGCCGCGATCAACATTGGGTACAGCAAACCTGCATAATGTCCAAATGGCGCCGCGATCGGAGCCATCCAGCCTTCGCCTGTTTTAGCAGCCTCGAGCATGGATAGGCCGATGATCGGGACTAACCCGCCAAATACGCCGTTGCCAATATGATACGGCAGAGACATGGATGTATAGCGGATCTTGGTGGGGAAGAGTTCCACGAGATATGCCGCGATCGGTCCGTATACCATGGTCACATAGATCACCTGGATGAAGATGAACACACCCAGCATGAAGGGGTTGTATGCGGGGTTTACCACGTTTCCCGGATCTTTAGCTGCTATAAAGGTGGTGAAAGGCGCGAATCCTTCCATGGCTTTGTAGATTGGCAGCCAGGTGACAACTGCCAAAATCATGCCCCAGAGGATGATCTGTTTGCGGCCGATCTTGTCGGAAAGATTGCCGAAGAAGACGAAGAAAGGAGTTGCGCAGAGCAATGCGCCGCCCATGATCAAGTTGGAGTTTACAAGGTCAACGCCGTATATCTTTTGCAGGTAGAAGAGGGCATAGAACTGACCTGTGTACCACACGACACCCTGTCCCATGGTCGCGCCAAAGAGCGCCAGCAGAACATAGCTAAGATTATAGGGATTGCCAAAACTTTCCTTAAGGGGATTTTTGGATATGCCGCCCGATTTCTTGAGCTTGTCGTACATGGGCGATTCGCGCAGTGAGTAGCGGATATACAAGGAAAGGGCAACCAGCAGGATGGAAATCAGGAAGGGAACGCGCCAGCCCCAGGCTGAGAATGCTTCTTCGCCAATGGCTTGACGGGTAATCAAGATAACGCCCAACGACATGAACAAGCCAAGCGTGGCTGTGATCTGGATCCAACTGGTGTAGAAGCCGCGCCGGTCATGCGGGGAGTGTTCTGCCACGTACGTCGCCGCGCCGCCGTATTCGCCGCCGAGAGCCAGTCCCTGCAAAATGCGCAAGGTAATGAGGAGGATGCCCGCCCAATCTCCAAGTACTTCTTTGGTTGGAAGCAGACCCACGGCAAAAGTACAAATGCCCATTAAGGTCATGGTAACCAGGAAGGTATATTTGCGACCGATCAAATCTCCGACGCGCCCGAACACGATCGCGCCGAAGGGGCGGACGATAAAACCAACAGCAAATGTTGCCAGCCAGGCGATCATATCGCCAATGGGTGTGCCGGTCGAATAAAATTTACTCGCAATAACTGAGGCGAGACTGCCAAAAATATAGAAGTCGTACCATTCGATCATTGTTCCTGCTGCGGAGGCAAAAATAATGCGGGGTAAACCTTGGGCCTTTTCTTCCTTAGCCATGACTATTCTCCTTGACGATTTTTTATCATTGCGATATTTTGGGCGGATTGAAATCCGCTGACGGTTGACACCTCTTTTTTTTAGGGGGGAAGATATGATCTTAAGGCCGCCTCCTTTCCCACTGGCCGGTTGCTGACGGCAAATCAAAAAAGAGACGCGCAAGTCTGCGGTCTCCATATATCTTCTTATTTTGTATGATGGTTTCGACTATGAAAATATCAAATAAGGTAAATTCGGTGGGTGGGGGGATGCGCGTTTCAAGGAAGGAGATTCCAGTAGATTCTTGGTTTCCCACTTCCTGGGCGCGCGAAACAGCCGCTGTGGATGGAGGCGAACTGTCCAGGTGGGCGAGTCTGTTTAAGTTCATATCCGATACCTTCCTCTGCAATCATGGGGTTGGGATGACGGACATTTACCACTAAATGGGCTCTTCAGATTTCAAGTAAGAACACATTTTTTTTGCAGAGGTTACGGATTGAGAACTAATCTGACAAAAACAGATTGTTACTCCACTTTCACCCCCTTATCGGAAACCCAATATAAGCCCATTCCAAACCCTGGGCGTCACACAAGCGAATGTTTTCGCGCGTCAACCTGTGGCGCGGATCAGGAGCACAGGTACTTTGGAACTATGCACCACCCGCTCAGCGATGCTGCCAAGCAGCCAGCGCGCGGGGCCTGTTCGTCCGTGAGTTGACATCGCAATGACATCAACCTGCAATTCTTCCGCCACCCCGAGAATTACATCTGCGACAGACCCAACACGCAACAGGGTTGATGTTTTGAATCCCGCAGACTTAAGCTCATTTTCGATCCTGTCAATATATTTTTTACTGCGATCTTCCTGCTCCTGCACCGCGCTTTGTGCCAGTCCTGGATCTGAGAAGGCAAAATCCAATGCGGGGTTTGCGCCGACAGTTAATAAGATCAATTCGGCGCCTTCGGAATACGCCAGCAATTTTGCATGAGGCAGGACACCTTCAGCCACTTTGGAGCCATCGAGAGGCACAAGAATTTTTCTGTACATGTTTTTTTCTCCTTTCTGTTACTGCCCAAAACGCAATCGTCGTATCAGGCGGCTGGGGAAGTTCGCCTGTTTCATCAATTTCTGCGTGGAGGAAACATCATATTGGACCCGCCGAAAAGTGTAAGTCATTGCATCAATGTCAACGATGGCGTAGGCGGCGCGCGGATCTTCATCGCGCGGTTGGCCCACACTGCCTGGGTTGATGAGCATCCGGTCGAGCGTCAGGCGGATCGGAGAATTAACTTGGGGCTGCTCTTCCAGGATTCTCCAGTCATCCCAGGGTTTGCGATAAATGGCTGGAAAGTGTGTATGCCCATTCAGGCAGATAGGCGTGGTGATAAGGTCAAGGTTTATCTTTGCCGCATTATTATCCGTGATATATTCCCAGGCCGGGTCGCGAAGGCTGCCATGTACCAGGGTAATGCCGTGGTCCATGACAAGACTTGTATTCGTTAATGAGTTTAGCCAATCGAGATTGTTGCTGGTCAACCAGTGGCGCGTCCAAAAAATCACCTCCTGCGCATCCTGTGTAAAATCCCAAAGGGCCGCCTTGCCTGCCACCGCCAGATCATGATTTCCCGCCAGGCAGATGAGATCGAATTCACGCAGCCGGTTGATACATTCATTCGGTTCAGGTCCGTAGCCGACAGTGTCGCCCAGACACCAAACCTGATCGAAGCTGCCGGCATCCTTGAGCACGGCGTCAAGTGCGGCGAGATTGGCGTGAATGTCTGAGGTCACGAGAATGCGCATGTTGGCTGCCAAAAATATTATAGCGTATTTGATGGATGAAAACTACTTTGCGCGAATTGACGGGCGGAATATAATCAAAGCATGGCTAAATTCCTCGCGCGTTTATCGCAAGCTTTTCAAAAAAACAAAGCCACTCCGTCAAATAATCCGGATTCAGGAACGGACTTTGGAATGGGTTCCCTGATCAATAACCGCTACCGGCTGGATGAGGAAATCGGTCGCGGCGGGATGGGGATTATCTATCGCGCACATGACCTCCCAAATGACCGGGACGTGGCGCTCAAGATCATCAACCTTGACTCTGCAAACGCGCTGACGCTTCAGCAGTTTTCGCGCGAGGCGGAGATCACCGCGCAATTGAATCACCCTCATATTGTCGCTGTGTATGAGACCGGTTCTGTGGATACTGGGGGGCAAGATTCGTTGCCTTTTATTGCAATGGAATTGGTGCAGGGGACGAGTCTCGATAAAATACGCGGATTTACTTATGCCAGCATCATTGATATTGGAACTCAAATCTGTGACGCGTTGGAGTATGCGCACGATCAGGGTTATGTATATCGCGACCTAAAACCGGGGAATGTGATTCTTGAAAAACGCGGTTTTCGCTACTTTGTGAAATTGTTGGATTTTGGATTGGCGCGTCCGCGCGGCGAGACGTATTTACCCAATGAAAGCAGTCTTGCGGGAACGGTCTTTTATCTTGCGCCAGAGTTGATCGCCGGGCAGCCGGCCGACATTGGCTCGGATTTATATGCGCTTGGCGCGACGCTCTACGAAATGGTCACGGGTCGTGTTCCGTTCTCCAACTTTGATGAACGGAATGTTCTCTCGCAACATCTGGAGGAACAGGTCGCTCCACCCAGCCAGTCGCGGAATGATATGCCGCCGGCGCTGGAGACCATCATCCTCCGTCTTTTAGAGAAAGACCCCAAAGATCGCTTCGCCAGTGCAAGCGACGTGCGCTGCGCGCTGGAACAAGTCATCATCGTCGCGCCTGGGTCTGCTGCGCATGGTAATTTGCCGCAACCCCCAACTGATTCCAAAGGAAGCGAAAACGAAGTCACACAAGTAATCCAGTTGCTTGAAGCGAGTCGATTGGTAACGCTGCTCAATCACGGAGCGGATGCGTCTTCACTGGCTCTGGCTGTCGGCGCACAATTGACCGATCAGTTTGCGGATGGTGTCTGGCTGGCGCAATTGGAGTCAGTGGCTGGGCCGGGGATGGTATTGCAAACTGTTGCATCGATTCTTGGTGCGCGCGAAAATCCAAGCCGCCCGTTGACAGTTTCGCTTATCGAAACTCTGCGCGAAAAAAATCTATTACTACTTCTTGATCACTGCGAACTTTTTCCCGGCGCTTGTGTGCAATTGGTCGAAACCATTTTAAGTTCGTGTCCGGATCTTCATATTCTTGCGACAAGCCGTCAACCTTTAAATGTTTCCGCCGAGGTATGCTATCGAACCGTGAGTGAAACTTGTAATTGAGATTGCCTTTATATAATCGGGCATGGGCGTGTGACAATCAGGGTTTATTCCACCCAATCCAAAAACTTATGCCACATCCCCGCAAAAGGCAAAAACCACGGGCGGCCATCGTACAATCCCAGCGGAGCATTCGGGAATTCGAATTTTGCAAAAGGATGGTCTTTTATATTTCCGTTCAGCATGGCTTCGGCAACTGTCTTTCCCAAATGGGTTCCCATCGCCACGCCATGCCCCGCATACCCAAGCGCATAATGAATGCCATCCATTTCGCCAACATGCGTCATCATATCGAACGCAAAATCCAGCGTGCCGCCCCAAACATAATCCACTTTTACATTTTTCAATTGCGGATACACCTGGATTATTTCGCGCCGTAAAATCTCTCCGCTTTGCGCGATGGTATTTTCGTTTTCAGGGAAGAACGCCGCGCGCCCGCCGAAGATCAGGCGGTTATCCCACAGCCGAAAATAATTCAAAAAATGTTTGTAATCAAAGATCATGCGGTTCTTCGGGCTGAGTTCATGCGCCAGATCATTAGATAATTTTTCCGTCGCAATGATGAACGACCCGATGGGGATGATTTTTCTCTGTAATTTTTTGACGAAATTTCCTGTGTAACCGGATGTCGCTACGAAAACGGATTCTGCTGTTACCGAGCCTCTCTCTGTCTCGATGAGGAAGCGGCTCTGACTCCGCCCAAGCTTGTTGACCCGCGCTCGCGCGCAGAGCATTGCCCCAGCCTTTTCAGCCGCGCCTGCGAGTCCCGCCACGAATTGAGCAGGGTTCACCCCCGCGCTGACATCATCCACCAGCGCGCCGTGATACACATTCGAGCCGATCTCGCTTTTTAAATCTTTTGGCGAAACAAGGTGAACTTTATGATTGAATTCCCTTGCCATGAAATCCACTTCATCTTTCAAGGCATCAAAATGTTTTGGTTTGTTCGCCGCCAGTAAATGACCCGTGCGCGCAAAGCCGCAATCTATTTTTTCTTCTGTAACGATTTGTTCAACGGTATCTACTGAATCAATGGAGGCCTGAAATAATTCCTTTGCCAATTCCCGCCCATATTTCTTGATGATCGTCTGCATGGATACTTTGAGCCCGGTCAACGTCATACCGCCGTTGCGAGAACTCGCGCCCCAGCCCATTGTCTCTGCTTCGAGCACAACTACTTTCACGCCGCTCTTTGCCAAAGTCCGCGCTGCGCTTAATCCCGTGTACCCTCCACCGATAATTGCCACATCCACTTTTTCAGGGATGGGAGTCAGGTTCGAGTCATCGGGCATTTTTACAGTGGTGTGCCAGTAGATTTGTTGGTCCATGATTCCTCCATTTGGAGTGCGGACTTCAGTCCGCAACAAAAGCAGACTAAAGTCTGCTCTCCTGCCTACGCCAATATCTCTTCCCAATCCAATTCTTCAAATGCTTTGAGCAGGCGATGTCCATCATCCACGACGCGGTAGGTTAGAAAGGTGAACAGCTTTTCGGCAACCTTGCGCACCGGTTCAAGTGGGACTACGTCATCCTCTGTCCCGTGGATAATGATCGTTGGAACAGTAACAGGCTCGAGATTAAGATAAGATGCGAATTGGTTGCGTAGAAGGGCTGGCGCGAGCAGAACCAGCTTCCGCACCTGAGTCGGATGCTCGCAGGTGAAGACAGTCGCCATTAATCCGCCAAAGGAAGAGCCGATGATGGTCCAGTTTTTCTTGCGGCCCAGAATCGGTTTGAGCTGTTTCATGCGTTCTTCGAAAGAGCCTGTGAAATCGGGCGTGACCATGCCCGGGAATTTTTCTGCAAACTGACGCGCCTTTCCGCTTTGGCTGTTGCTTTCGAGGCCGTGCAGATAGATCAACCTTGAAATTTCCAGTTTTGGCTGGCGGGGCGCGCGCTTTTTACGCGGCTTTATGATTTCAACCGGTGTTTCAAGAACGGCTGGCGCGACAGGTTCCACAATAAAATCGTCAATGACCTCTTCCGCTTGTTGTTCGACGGGGGGCGGTGCGGAGGGTCGCGGACGCAGGAGATCGCGCAGTTCATTTTGAAGCGGCGGGGGGAATGAAGTGACGATGCGGCGCAGGGTCACGACGGTCATTGTGTTTTCTGTGTTGGAGAGGATATGTTTGAGGAGGAAGGTGGTCTCACTTGCGGAGGCCCGGTACAATGCCACGATTAGCTCTGTTAATTCATTCTGCAAAGTGGTCGGCGCTTCTTCAATGATGGGCTCTACAATATCGAGGACTGTGGGAAGGTTTGCATAAGTTGAATCTGCGATCATTGGAAGCAGGGCTTGAATCCCGTTGGACCATGTCCTTATGCGCGCGGGGTGTAAATACTCGCGGATGAGAATGAGAAATTGATCGGGAGTTTCCCTCCTCATGCGGGTCAAACTTGTTGAAAGCAACGCTGAACGCACATCAGGGTCGCGGACTTGTTGAGTCCAGGCGGTGAGGCGCGGGAGCAGGCGTTCTTCCTGCGGCGGGATTCGTCCGAGCAGGAATGCGGCGAGCAGACAGGTTTCGAGCGCGCCTTCGTCCCATAGGATATCCGCCAGTTCCAACGCAAACTCCGGGTTGGCTTCCGCTACCGGGCGCAATTCATTTTCTATTTGGGTGAGGACGGCGGAGGGTGTTCGATAAGTTTTTAGGTTGGAACCGGGAGCGACGTTCTCTTTCGTCCGCAAGGTGTGATTGACGTAGAATTCCAGCATCTCGCGCAGGTGCTTCAAGAATTCGTCGGGCAGAAAGAAAAAATCTGCCAGACGATTGGCTTGCTTGCGGAGTCGTGCGAGGTCTATGGCGGGCATGTGATTATTACGCCGTCATTGCGAGGAGGATGTACTTCCCGACGAAGCAATCCCCATCATAGTGTTGGAGATTGCTTCGGGCAAAAGGCGCCCTCGCAATGACGATAAGTTAATACGCTCTTGCGAAATACACTTTTCTCTTGGAAGGTTTGCCGCAGACGATGCAGGTGCCTTCGGCTTCAGGCTGGTTGAAAGGAATGTTGCGTGTGGTGGCTTTGGCTTCTTCTTTGACCTTGGTTTCACACTCGCGTGATTCGCACCAGTAGGAGAAGGCCCAGCCGTCCTGAACCACTTTCTTCAACTCTTCATAATCTTTGGGGTCGTGGATGTTGGCGTCACGATATTCGGTGGCGCGTTTGAGGAGTGAATCCTGAATCTCGGTCAGCAACCCTTTCACAGCGGAGGCCAGACCCGTCTGTGGGACGAATGATTTTCCTTCGCGTCCGGGTCGGTCACGGCGGGCGAGGGCAACAGTTCCCTTTTCCACATCCTTGGGGCCGATCTCCACGCGGAGGGGAACGCCGCGCATTTCCCAATCGTTGAATTTGAATCCGCTGCTGACGTTGTCACGGTCATCCATCTTGACGCGAATGCCTGCGGCTTTGAGTTCCATGAAAACGCGGTCGGCAACTTCCATGACTTTGACTTTTTCATCATCCTTTTTGAAGATGGGAACGATGACAGCTTGCGTGGGCGCGAGGCGGGGGGGAAGCACGAGACCCTGGTCGTCGCCATGCACCATGATCATTGCGCCGATGATGCGGGATGAAATAGCCCATGAAGTTGTTTCGCAGAATTGCAGGGTATTGTCTTTGTTGAGGAATTGGATATCGAACGCCTTGGCAAAATTGGTGCTGAAATAATGCGACGTGCCGGATTGCAAAGCGCGCTTGTCCCACATCATCGCTTCGATGGAGGTGGTGGTGTGCGCGCCCGCGAATCGTTCCGTGTCACTCTTGGTGCCCTTGATGACTGGAATGGCGGCTTCTTCAAGACAGAAGCGTTCGTAAATATCGAGGATGCGATACATTTCCTCTTTGGCTTCTTCAGCGCTGGCGTGGGCGGTGTGACCTTCATGCCAGTAGAACTCAGCCGTGCGAAGGAAAAGTTTTGTGCGCAATTCCCAGCGCAGCACTGACCCCCACTGCACGATGAGGATGGGCAGGTCGCGCCATGATTTGATCCACTTGGCATACATGTGCCCGATGATGGTTTCGGATGTGGGGCGGACTGCCAGCTTCTCTTCCAATTCCACGCCGCCGCCGTGTGTGACAACTGCCAGTTCGGGAGCGAAACCTTCGACGTGTTCCTTTTCCTTTTCAAAAAAAGACATGGGAATCAAGGTGGGGAACGCCGCATTGACATGACCCGTCGCCTTGAATTCCCTGTCCAGCCAGGAGGTGATATTTTCCCATAACGCCCAGCCGTAAGGTTTTACGACCATGCATCCGCGCACAGGGGAATAGTCTGCCATGTCAGATCGAAGAACGAGTTGGTTGTACCATTCTGAAAAATCTTCCGCGCGCGTTGTTAATTTATCTTCAGCCATTTTGTCCTCTTCGTTTTTATGTCCTTGCGAGGAGGGCGATCTTCCCGACGAAGCAATCTCTGTCACAGTGCTGGAGATTGCTTCGGGCAAAGAGCAAGTGCGCCCTCGCAATGACGAAATTTTATTTTAAATTTTCTACAGCAGTTTTTACATCTTCCGCGAAGTATAACAACTCCCGTTGATGTACGGGCATATACGTATCAAACTCATTGAAGAACCGATCAAACGTGGACTGCCAACCGCGCCCGATCAGTGTCAGCGGCCTCGGGGATATTGATTCCACTGTCATGAGATTCCACATTAGTGAGATTTCTGTCAATGTGCCGGTCCCGCCGGGCAGGGCCATAGCCGCGTCACAGCCTTCGATCAAAGCCTGAATCCGCTCGATCAATGATTTCTTTTTTCTTTCCTCTTTCACCCATTGATTTGCGCTTCTCTTTCTCCACTTTTCAATGTCTTCGCACGTCACGCCGATCACATGTCCGCCCGCGTCGTGCGCCCCGCGCGAGACGGCTTCCATCGTGCCCATGTACCCGCCAGTCAACACGACATGATCGCGCTCGGCAAGTAATTTGCCAAGTTCGCGGGCTTCTTCGTAAGCTGAAGAGCCTTCTTTAGGTTCAGAACCGCCAAATATTGTTATGTTCATAAAAGTGCCTCGTCAAAGGTCCAAGGTCGCATGACTTTTGACCTTCGACTTTTGACTAATTATCCTTGTCCCATTCTCTCGTCTTGTTTTTCTCAATCTTTTTCAACACTGCATCTTCCAGATCAATTTCAGAGACCGAAGCCAGTTGTAAAAGATATAAAGTCACATCCGCCAGTTCGCTTCCCAATTCGTCTTTATCTTTTATTTCATCACCAAATTGGAAATGTTCCAATATCTCCGCCGCCTCAATCGAAAGCGACACAGCCAGGTTGCGCGGAGTCTGCGGGCGTTTGCTGTCCTTCTCGTACCAGCCCTTCGCCTTGACCAGTTCGTGCATTTCGTCAGTCAGCTCTTTGATTGTCAATCTTTTATCGTCCATCGTCAACCATCCATTGCCTAACAAAGAAAAACGGCTCGCCAAATCTGGGAGCCGTTTGAGCGCACTGAAGTGAACCTAGCCAGACTTGGTAGTTTTATATAATAAGGGCGACGGGTTCGGGTTCATCAACATGCCGCCGATTATAGTTGCACCCTGCGCGATGTGCAAGGGACAGGCAACCGGTGATTACCCACATCTTTTGCGTTTGCCAATTTCCGGGAAGAAAGCAAAACCTCAGCCACGAATTTTCGCGAATTGGTTTTAAAAATCCGTGTGAATTAGCGAAATTCGCGGCAAAATGCTCTTGAATTAAGATTCGAATAACGTATACCGACTTATGGGTAATCACCAGACAGGTAACGGAATAATAACCATATTAACAGGGGGAATCATTAGCTGGCTTTCGCCTTTATTTTTCTTCTCAAAGTTTCGAAGGGATACTCAATCAGATAGATGAGTATCAAGCTTATTGCCAGTACCAAAGGAATTGTCATTAACAACAAATTCAAATCACCCCTTTGAAGTGACGTGAATTTTGAAATAATGAGCCCCGCCTGATAGTGCGTAAGATAAATTGGATAACTGAAATACCCGATCCATTGATCCAGCGCCGAGGGGATCATTGCGCGAATATTCCTGCCTGACAGGCTGATGATCATCATGGATTGCAGAAGATAGCTGATATAAAAACCAGAGACTCTGACAGCTTTTGACCCGGGAGAGATGAAAAAGAAAACCACTAGAATTAATCCAATCAATATCGGCAGGGTGGCCTTTTTTTGAAAAATTGGAAAACTGGTCAGCTCCTTGTTGTAATGATAAATAAGCGCTCCTGTCGAAAAAGGGAGTGACGCGGCAAAAACAGAGTAGTATCTGTAATTCCAATCAAGGTTGGCGAGGTTGACATAAACAGCATAAGCGACGCTCCCCGCAAACCAAAGGAGGCTTATCTTTCGCGTGCGCGAAATACCCACTCCGATCAGAAAGTAAAACAATAACTCCACAGAAAGCGCCCACGTCGGCGAGACAAGACGCGGGGTTGATTTTATGCTGAAAAAAATCAGGAAATTTCTAACAGCCGATTCCAGATTCCGCGGCAAAAACATCGTCCCCAAATAATCTCGGGAAAAATCCCTGCCCACCCACAAAATAAGGGCAATGGACAGCAGGCATCCGGCCCAGTAAAGCGGATATATTCTGAGGATGCGGTTTACGGCATACAACTTAAAACCCTGCCACGAATAACCGTATGAAGTTTGCAGGATCAAAGTCATCAAGTATCCGCTTAAAATGTAAAACCCAAAAACGGCGCACCGGCCGATCATGGGAAATTCACCTATATGCTCGACCACAACAATCAACGCAAGGATCGCTCGATAAATGCCAAACATATCGCTACAACGTTCCTGCTAAAATAACTTCGTTATTAAACATGTCGTGGATTATATGTGCGGCTTGAGCGATATGCAAGAGACAAGTGAAGTAAAATTGACCAATATGGAAAAGGAAATGCGCCGCCTCAT
>JACRBH010000148.1 GCA_016234535.1 Chloroflexota bacterium | reverse complement strand
GCTGATCAACGCGAGGTAGCTTGATAGTTTTTGGTTTTCGCCTCCTCATACATAACTCCTTAAAAGAATTTGTATGAGAAGTATAGGGCTTATTAATGTGCAACGACTATGTTAAATTACTTATCGAACATACCACTAGAGATTCCTAATAAGAAAAAAGATCATAAAAAGCGATTGCTCTGGTCAATTTAATCGCCTTCATCCTTGACCTTGCCCATCCCACGCCTCGAGCACTAGACGTCTCGTCCGATACTCCCCATACAAGCGGACTTCCTTCTCCTTCAGCACGCGGAAGGTTTCGCCAGGGAAATCTTCGCCGTGGACTTCTTTGGGATCCAAGATATAGCGCAGTTCGTCGCGGGTGAGACCGTAGAGACGGGCGTAGTAGGCATCCAGTTCGGCGCGGAGTTGGGCGCGGCGGACTTCTTCCCAGCGGAAGGGTTCGCCGTGGTAGCCCATGTCTTCGGCGAAGGGACGCAGGTCGTTGGCGGTGTAGACGAGTTCGAGCACGCGCGGGGCGATGAAGTCTATATCGGCGGGGGTGTATGCGTTTGGCGGCAGAACAGGGAATTGCTTCGCAATGAAGAAATTTATATGTGAACCACCAACTTTTTGCCTTGCAATGAAATCCAACGTAAGTGAATTAAGATTACCAAGCAAACAACATGCCATCTTTGCATCAGAATTTATTAAAAGCAAAGGCGAATTGTTACCAACACCAACTTTAGGTAGTAGACTAAATATTGCAGTGCGTTCGACTACAGAACTGGTAACATCTCTAAATCCAATTAACCAGTTTTTGTGCCAATCTTCTAGCCTACTCTCAACTTCATTTGCAGATACCCAATATCTCGGTTGAACTTGAAAATCAGGAGAAGCCTTTTGTGTTTCATTTGTCTGTGGCAATATTCCCGCGTTCAAATTCGCTTGAGTGGCACCTTCATAAGTAGTATAGCGATGGTCAAAATGCCAAAACATTTTTGCTTCGTACAAAGGCAAGTAACCATCACGCGGTTCGGTTGCAAACAAATTACTGTCATTTGACATATCTAACATACGAAGAAATGAAGCACCCCAAGGATTTTCTGATAAAGCCTCGTTGACTAATATTGGCGCGTTCTTGTAAATTTTTAGAGTCAAATCAGCGTCTATACGAGTCCTAAAGATTGGCATTGTCCTCGTATTTGGATTTATTAAAGAAATATCCTTGACCGATAATTTAAATCTTCTCTCGGGTTGTTTTATTTGCTCAAAGTAGCGACAAAAGAAAACAAATTCAGGCTCTTCAATTTGGGTTCCTAAACCTGACATGGTAAATGCACAGAATTTAAACGCATGATGTACAGCGGGAAAGATAAAAGCCTCATTCTCCATTCCAATCAACTTCGCAAGAGATTTCTTTTCAACAACATCGCTGAAAAATTGTTTAGTGGTGTCATCAGTTGCAATCCCAATTGGAATAATAATACCCGTCCGTCCTTGCAAAGAAAGTAGCGAGCGAAAATGCTCGGCAAATAGTGCGTATGTATTAACATCCCCAACTGCTGTGAGTGGAAAACGATTGCTTTGACGGACAAACTTACTTACACATTCAGTCGCATGTTTTGCATCTTTAAATGCAACAGACAGAGCGGGATTGGATTTCGTGAGTTCATTAATCAATTTTTGTCGTGCGGCTTTATTTAGCGCGGTTGCAATTTCTGGGTCGCGTTGAGCAAAGAATTCCTCTTCCTCTAATTTGATTCGTTCCCACGGTGGATTACCCAACACACAGTCAAAACCTGAGTTCTCGCCTGAGAAGACATTTGGAAAAGCCAGTTCCCAGTGGAAGAAGTTCAGGCGTTCTGAAAGTTCCTTCACGCGTTCCACCAGACGCGAGTCCAACTCGCCGCCGTTGCGCAGTTGGATGAGTTCCTGCTGGGTCGGCGCGAGCATGGTCTCACCGTCAGCCTTGGATATCTTCCAGAAAAACGCAGCAGTCCACAGGTCAAGTTCGAAGCGGTTCTTCAGATATTCACTCGTGGCGTGGTAGTCGTCGAATGCTTTGGCTTTGGCTTGCACCTGAGTCGAGTCATCCTCTGGCATGGCATCCACCTGCTCGGCTCGTTCTGCCAGCCAGCGCGCAAGGTCTTCCATGCTGGTCATGTGGGTCACTTCAAAACGGAATCCCAATTGCCCCGCTTTATCGGCGTGGCTTCCGCCGCGTTCGCGCTTGTTGCGTTTCTTCAGGGCAGAGGCTGTGGCTTTATCGTCGCCAAAGGCGGGGTTGAAGGCTTCGTCGGGGATTTCGGAAATATCCAGGTTCGGCGAAACGCCCACGAGACTGTCGCCGCACTGGATGTGCGCATCTAAAAACGAGAGCGGCTTGCCTGGCTCAAGCGCTTCCATCCACAGGCTCACCTTGCACAGTTCCACCGACATCGGGTTGATATCCACGCCATAGATACAGTTCGAGATGACCGACCGCAGAGCGGAGCGCGTCGCCTCGGGGGCAGGCTCGCCCTCACCCGTGCGCACAGTTGCCAGCCGACGCGCCAAGCGGTGCGCCGCCGCCACGAGAAAATGTCCCGAACCGCAAGCGGGGTCAACAACTTTCAGATTGAGGATGGCTCGCTCCGCTTCGGCGGGAGTAGGCAGTCGGGAGTTGGCAGTATCTTTTCCTACTCCCCATTCCCTATTCCCGATTGCCTGATTTATCACTGGTTCCAGCGCCGAATCGATCAGCACCTGAATGAGGCTCGAAGGCGTGTAGTAACTGCCCGTGGTCTTGCGCTCGCTCCCGCTCACCGCCGTCAACTCGAACGTCGCCGCATCTGTATTCACCAGCGGGTGCAGTTCGAGCAGGCTTTCATAAATACTGCCCAGTTCCTCAGAACCGAGATTCTTATAATCCACCGCGCGACGCACCCGCCCGTCCTGTGAGAACGCCAGCGAACGCACCGCCTCCAGCAGCGCCGCATTCGACAGTTCGCAATCAGCCAATGCGCCCATCGCCGCGCTTGAAAACAGGAACCCGCCCAGCGCGGGCAACCCCAACTCAGGCGCGCCCCCGCTCCCCAATTTATCCATCACCAGTTTCAGCGCCGCGTACAAATCTGCATGACGACTCCCGCGCACCCGCTCCGCCATCCTTCGCAAACGGGCAGTGGAATAATAATCCGCGTACCGTTTGCGCGCCTCCGCATCCGACGCAGGGTCATACAACAACTGGCGGTCTTCGGCAACGAACAGGAAGATGAGACGATAGACCAGCCGCAGCAATTGACGATACAAATCCAGAGTGGATACCGCCCCCGAAGAAAGCGCGCTTCGCAACGACCCGTTGGCTGGTTGCGCAATGAAGCCTTTCCCCAACGCCTCGATAGCCCTCTCCACCCCAACCCGCAACCCATCCAACGCACGAGTACCGCGTTCTTGTGCAACTTTTGACCATCTTTCGAGCCAACAAACTAGGGAATGGGGAGTAGTGAATTGGGAATTGGAAGTTCCTACTCCCAAATCCCTATTCCCTAATCCCTGCGGCTCCAGCCGCGATTCATGACACACCAACCACAACACGACGAAGTCCGCATACACCTCGCCGTTCATCATCGCTTCCAGATCAAATTCCAAATAAGCCTGACGCGTCAAACTGGCGTTATCGCGCAGGGCACGCATCCGCAACCCATTCGACACAAATCCCCACAACCGCTCAGGACTGCGATTGAGCAACTCCTGCACCAAACTATGCGGACTCGCCTTCGCCGCCCCCACTACGCCTGACGTCCGCGTATCAAGCCTCGCGCCACAACCCACCAAATGAATCGGCACCTCATTCCACCCATGCGAAATCGCATACGACTTCCCCTCAATATCAATCGCCTTAGTGATCTGCAAGCGTCCATAATCCAACTCATCGAACAACGGCAGCAACCACTTCTCACGCGTCACCGAAGTCCCAGGGTCACCCTCAGGCAGCTTCTCCTTCGCCGCGCTAAACGCTGACCACGCTCCCAACAGACGATTCCACGAACGGTTAATCGCCTCATTCAACTTCTCCCCCGAAAGATGATAACTCTCAGGAGTCAGCCCGCCGAGATCGCGGTCATTTTCGACGATGCGTTGGAGCAGGTCAACGGGGAGCAGCGCGCCTTCAGCGCGTATGGTCAGGAAAGGGGTGCGGGAGGAGGACATTAGCTATGAAATCTCGTTTTTGAATATTCAAGCATCTCGCTCGGTGATAATTTGGCTGATGATGGACCTGTCCTTATAAAAAATTCTTCTTTGCCATCATATTTTACAAATGCTGGCTTTGAACTTCTCTTGCATTCGACCAATAACGCTTTCTTTTCTTTGACAGGCTCTAATCCAAATTTGATGATGTCAAAATATTCTCTTCCAATTTTCGTAACAAGCAGGTCTCTAAAATAAAGCAAGTACTTATCTTCATTGGGGAAGCCATCAAGTTCTATTCCAAGAAAATTGCCATTGTCTTCTACTCCGACAAGAAGAGTCCCACCGTCAGTATTCAGAAATGCAACGATGGTCTTCAAAACTTCATGTTCAATTTTCTCATCGTTTTGCTTCGCTCGAATACTCCAACGCAAGGTCGATTTGAATTCCACAGACTTACTTTCTCCTGCTTGTATGATTTTCTCAACCGCTGTTAGTTTTTTAGAAAATTGATCCAGGTAACGAACCATTACTTCTGCTTGTTTGGTATATGTTGCGAGGAGTTCGCGTTCCTCCTTGCGGTCAGTATCCCCCCAGATCTTTGAATTAATGGCGAACATCGTTAAGTACACAACAGCAAATTCATGTGAATTTATCTCTTTGTTTGCAAGCATCAACCCAAGAATGGGAGAGTCAAACAAATGGGCAATGGTAATAAAAACAGCCAATTGCTGAGGATTAAACTTTTGGATACTTGAATTCACAAACGCCACTAATTTTTCAAAATCCTCGTTACCATCAATGAAAGAGCCACTTCCTTCAAATGGTACTGATTGTGGAAGATTAACATATCTCAAATCGTGTTTCCGTAAAAAATCTTTTACAGTTTTCAGATACTTCAATTGCTCAACTACTTCAGGTCCGGCAAGCGGTCTTAAAACTGGATCATCCCATATTGGCTCGCGAAAGAATGTTTCGGAAAATTCCTGCCTGTCTTGTTCCACAAAATCAATTTGGGTGCATAACAGATTGAATAATGAAAGATTTTTTACATTTAATTCATCAGAATAATCAATTTCAGCTGCAAGTTCGCGCATTGCCCGCTCATCTTCAAGAACGACTAAATTTCCCTTCGGGGTTTTGAGAATCTTCTCGTCAATAGTTATGCAAAAAAGAGGTTTATCGTAAGGGCGAAAAACTTTTTTATACATACTCTTAGGCAGTTCGCTCACATAAATGTCAGACTTTGAAATATTCTTTGCTTTCATTTTTGGTGATTTCTGTTTTACCATCTCATCCTCAAGTGCAATTTTCTAATTATCTGTAATGGTTGATGTAAAGGGCTAATGCTTAAGAAAAAACCGCGGAGATCGTGGTTGTTTTCCATGACCCACAGCAGGTCAACGGGAAGTAATGCGACCTCGGCGCGTATAGTGAGGAAGGGAGTTCCGGAGGAGGTCATATGTTTACTAATTTCTATTTGCTGGGTAGATGTTAATGATTGACTAGCTCAAGATAATATCCTTGATCATCGCTTTCAGCGACTATTCGTCTAGTTTGGTCCGACGACTCTACAACCCATGCCAAATACATTTCGTAGGGGGTGGAAAAAAATCCACAAATCGGTCCAAAAACGATTTTATATTCGGTGCCAACCGTCAAGGACTCCCAAGTCATGTAATCTATTGTCTCGCCATAATCTGTCACTCTGACCGAGTCGCCGACTTTTAGTCGCTGCGGGAGTGTATCGTAACACTTTGGCACTGGCTTCACACCAGACAAATCTGCTTGTACGCTGTACGTATATTCGTATGGGACACGGACTCGAAATGTTCCATACTCATCTGCTGTGACAGTTTTCAAATACTTTTTTACGCATATTCTGCCATCAAAATTATTGTCGTTTGGAAAGTATTTATTGAATTCCGATATGTCAGAATAAGAATCAGCATTGCTATGGTCTATATTTACATTTTCACAAATATGTAAAGTTATTTGTTCGCCCGGTTTAAATCCGGCGTACCAGTCAATGTCCTTCACGGAATTCGAGACAGGTTCGGTTGGCAGTGAGACTGTTACCGTATCTTCCAGTTTTACATCGCCTTGAACCACCTCAACTGAATAAGTACCCAGGAGTGAGCCAGGCACAATTTCATAATCAAAAACAAAATATGCATTCCAAGGGATGGCTTCGAGCGGTAGTATGGTTCCGTTTGGCAGAGTAAGGGTAACTTGGGGTAGCGGTGTTTCAGCAAAACCCAGCACCTCCCAAGATAGGGAATCGGGAAATGCTGGCTTGGTTACTCCCTCATAAGCGCTATACCAAATCGGAGTGTCTGATTCCAAAAACGAATCACCCCCACCGCCAGCACCTGGTGAAAAAGTATACAGTTGCTCCAATATGTCCTGTGGTGTTTCATTTAGTTGGGCAACATCAATATCGTATAGCTTTGGTTCAAGAAGTACAGTTGGAGGTGGAGGCGGGGTTGGTGAAGACGTTGGAGCGGGAGACGGGGTCGGTGCTACCGTTGCGGTCGAAATCACAGGCGCGATATTTGAACAGGAGACAAGCACTATGGCGAAGATCGAAATCACCAAACGTAATAAATTGAACGACTTCATAAGATATTCTCTCCTTCTTAATGTGGTAGAGCCTGCAAATGTTGCTGGTAGATCTCGTAATCAGGCGAACCAACTGGTAAAAGCTTTAAGGCATTTTCATAAGCATCCACAGCTTGTGCAGTATTTTGAAGCAACCCATATTGCTCGGCGATTTTTGCCCAATACAATGCTTTTGACTTATCAGAAACGGGAAGAGCCAGGGCAATTTGATACTGCTCAATGGCCAGGCTGCTTTCGCTATCAGCTTGTGGCGTATCGCCTTGCTGCCTATAGATGGCGCTAATGGAGGCATGATATAGGCCTTTACGTGCTGGGGACGTGGAAAGCCTCAGCGCCTGCTGAAATTCAGCCAGAGCAGTGTCGATTTGATCATCCTGGCGATAAATTACCGCCAAGCGAGCATGTGACTCTGCTGCCAATTCCTGTAATTGAGGCTCCTGGCCGTCAGCGTATCGCGTTAACACCTTTTGAAATTCCTCAATGGACCTTTCGCGAGTATCTTCTCCTAGGATCCACTTTGTCAAATAAATCTGGCCCATCCCAAAAGCTGCCTTGCTGGGAATTTCTGCGCTGGAAGGCTGTGTCCCGGCGACACTCAGAGCCTTCTCATAAAAATCGATCGACAACCTAAGTTCCTGACCATCGGGAGTAAAGGATATCTGGTTGGCAGATTCTGAGGCAAGTATATAATGGACAATTCCCAACCCAATATACCCTCTCCCATAATCAGGATTAATTTTAATTGCTTGATCCAACGCCAATATTACTTGATCATATTTTTGTTGTTGAAGGGCTGCGTTGGCTTGAAACAGGTAAACTGACTCCCTGCCAATTGAATTTTGCCATAGATCGTCCTGGTTGGCTTGTGTGAAAAATTGGGACGCCTGATCATATGAATGAATAAGATATAAACTCAAGCCGCGCGTTACCAAGGCTAGTATCTTTGAGCGGCGCGTCAGTTCAATATTGAGCTGAATTTGGGAAGGCAGGGTATCACGGGTCGCCAATATCGAAATCGGTCCGCCGAAACGGTGTTGACCGATCAGTTCTTCGGCTTCATAATAGTTTTCAGCGCGTATATAAAACTCGGGCTGCAACACATAGCCATCCTCAACTTGCTGGACATTGCCATAGATAACCATATCTGCATTGATCTCGTTTGCCAATTTTCCAGCCTCAGAAGCCCGTTCTTCAGCACTACCACCGGAAATGGATGTAAACCGGTCAGCCCCCCTTACTTGAACAACCAGATTGGCATTGTCGCCCAAATCCTGCATCTCCTGTTTAAACCGATTGAAAAAAACATTCTGGATCAACTCAACATCAGCGCTTTGCAGATCGGTATCAAGATTGGCAAAGCCTGCCACTGCAACATTCCATTCTCCCGACATTTTAGGAGTAGTGTGATTAAATGTCGGGATTATTTGGAACCATAGAAACGAAATGATGGTCACCAGAGAACTTAAGACAGCTATGAAGATATTAGTTCTGTTCCAAAAAGATCGTCTATGCTCTTTAATCTTTTCTTTGGTATTTAAGATCTCAATTTGGATATGAGAATCGGTTGGACTGATCTTTTGGGCATCGTTTAGATATTTCAATCGCAAGTTGAGTTTTTCAGCAATATCTGCCAGCTTCAACAGGGCTTTTTCGTTTTTGGGGTTGATTATTAAAGCCCTTTTCAAAAGGGACCGGGCTGATTCCTTTTCATTTTGTTTTAGCAACTTTGTGGCTTGCCTTACAAGATCATCATCGATTTTCATGTTTTTCGATTTCCAGCGAGTTTATTGGGTTAGATTTTCGGTAAAAATACATAAATCCCAAGCACATCGGGCGGGAGGTTGGGCTCCACGTGCGTCTGTATGCCCTTTTGCTTAGAAGCCAGTCTCACACGCTGGTGTGCATTCAGCAATTGTTCGCCCAACTGCTTGGCAGTCTCGTCTAAATGTGGGCGCAAAGCGTCAAAGCCATCAATCACCCTTTGCACAAAGTCACGCGCCTGGTCGGGATTCACATTTTGGTCAGGGGCAGCCTGCAAGAGTTTCTCGGCTTCATCCTTGCTCAACCATTCTGCATTTTCTGGTGCGCCTCTATATGCCAAAAGTCCGCACTCTTCTGCGAGCAAAGGTTTATTTTCCTCGCCCTTCTTTTCCTTGATGATGTGATAACGGAACCTCACCAGCAACACCGTTGTACGTTTCTCCACTGCCTTTGTGCGAATCACGCCGCATCTTCGGGCGGGATTCTTTGCATCTTTTCCATTCAACGGGTCCAATGCGTTTTCCAAAGTAAACGATGAAAGGCTTTCGATCATCGGATGTGTGCGGGTTAGATAATATTCCTTGTCTTTAATGGGCAGATCAAAACGGGCAGAAAACTTCGGCTTGTAGCCTGAGCCAAGCGATTGATTGAGCAAGTCCTTCAATCCCTGCGGCGCTTCGGTCACATCCACTTGAATGGGGGAAGTTCCCTGCACACTCGCGCCGATCATCTGCAAAGCATTGCGGGTGAAAGATTGCACGTCCACGCCTGAACCAACTGCATCCTGTGCCGATTGCAGCTCACGCGAAACCTCTTCCACTTTGATTGTCTCTTGCGCAAACAAAGTCCGCGAACGCTTCTCGCGCTCGGTGACCGCATCCCACTTTCCGTATAAATCTTCGCGCGTGGGTCGCATGAATTCTTCAAAGCCAGGCAGATAATTATCCATCGCGCTTGGCTTTGATTTCAGCAGCAGGCCCTCGAAGATCGCTTCCACTACGTTTTCAGTATCCACGGGCACAGGAACAGAAATTCCCAGCGAACTGCGAATCGTGCGATGTTTGCGCAGGAGCACATCCAACACAATACCATCGATCTGATTGTCCAGACCGTAATAAGTCAGCACACGCACCTTGGGAGTCTTCTGTCCAAAGCGGTCAACACGCCCTTCGCGCTGCTCGTGACGGGTCGGGTTCCAGGAGAGATCGTAATGCACCACCGCATCAAAATTATCCTGAAGGTTAATGCCTTCGCTCAAACAGTCTGTGCAGACCAGCACGCGTTTCTCTGACTCTCCCATTTGCGCAATCCGCACTTCACGCTCAGAAGGCGGCAAAGTCCCTGTGATGGAAGCCACTTCCACACCTTTTGGCAATGCCTTACGCAACGCCTCGGCTACGTAGTCTGCTGTTGGGATGAAGCGGCAAAATAGTATCGGGCGATAACCATCCTTGACTAACTCTTTTACCAACTTAATTGCTTTGTTTAGTTTTTCGTCTTTTTCACCGACCAGCGTATCGGCAATCCGCGCCATCTCCAACAACTTGCGGCGGTTGGATACCGATTCCTCTTCATCCCCGCCCAAATCGCTGCCAGGCACAATATCCATGCCTTCAGCAGATTCATCTTCCATCATATCGAGAATGGTGCGCTTGCCAATTTCATCAGCTTCTTGCACAGTCTCCGCTTCCGCAGTTGCTGCGCGGTTACGCAAGGTCGCCGCCGCTGCCGCAGGGCTTGAAGCCAGCGAACGCAGTAATGCCAGCACAGACCACCATTTCACTCGCAGATGAAATTGATTCTTGCTTGTATCCTGAACGTCACGCACGGTCTCTCGAGCATATTCTAAAACGCGGTCAAATAATTTCTTATACTCAGGCGAAAGCTTATAAGTATCTTCGGCTTCCTCTCGCTCTGGGAAGGGCGTATCCGCATCCATATAACTGCGAATGTCCGCGCGGCGGCGCTGAATAAATTGCATTGCCAGCCTGCGGCGATGCCTTTCGTTTTCAGGTCCCGTCATATCATCGGGCAGATTTTCAAAGTCCTCATCTAAAATGGATAGGAGCGAACGAAACGCTTCTTCCTTTCCACTATGTGGGGTCGCCGTCACCAGAATAATGTGCCTGTCTGGATTCTTCGCCAACCCGCTGATCAACTGATGACGCTGCTGCCGTCCGCGTCCCTCGGCGCGCGCGCATGTATGCGCCTCATCCACGATCACCAACTTGGGACAGGTACGAAAAAACTCATCCCGTCTGGTAGTTGATTTGATAAAGTCCATCGAGACGATCACGTAAGGGTGCAGATCAAACAATGATTGACCCAACGCCGCATTACGTTCCAACCGCGCGGCTGTTCCTGCCATCACCAGTTCCGCTTCGATGTGGAATTTGTCTCGCAGTTCAGCCTGCCATTGCTCGGCAAGTTGCGGCGGACAAAGCACAGCCAACCGATCCACTTCGCCGCGGTCAAGCAATTCACGCGCGATCAACCCCACTTCAACTGTCTTGCCAATACCCACGTCATCCGAGATCAACATACGCACAGGATCAAGTTTCAATGCCATCAACAACGGCACAAGCTGATAAGGTCGCGGCTCAAACGCCAGGCGTGCAAACGAACGAAATGGCCCAGCGCTGGATCGAAATCCAAGTCGAACTGCATCACGCAGTAATCGTGCTGAAAGGTAATCGCCAGTCAAGGATGGATCGGGCAAGTCAAACCGTGCCTGCTCCACTTTTTCCAACGGTAGATAAATCCCTGCGATCTCTTGATCTGTTCCGCCCAAGGGGCGCACAACCAGCAGCTGTTCATCCGACTCGGGCAGAACAACCCACTCACGGCCACGCGCTTTTACGAGGGACCCTACGGCGAAACTCATGACTTCACTCCAAAGATATGAGGGTGTTTGATGACAATTTTGTCCCAATCATCTTTTACGTCAAAACGAATGACGGTGTAGCCGATGTCTTCCATACAATCTGTCTGGCTCGTATCACGTTCTTTGCGCGAAGCAAATTCATGATGAGGACCGTCCACGTAAATGGCAACGCAATCTTTTTCATAAAGGAAATCAGGACGCGTATGGCAGCTCTCAACCAACTTCTGAGCATGAGATGGCAATGTCAAATTTCGCTGCTCCATGAAATCCAACCATTCATGTTCAAGGTCAGACTGGCACAGGTTATGCAATCGTTTCAAGTGTTCTTCACGTGATAATGCTGAAGGAGATATTTTCGCTACCGTACCAGATAGCTCCATCAAAATATTCTTGATTGTTATTCTGTCAAGAAGGCGGTGCTCCATCTGGTTATAGTAGCTCATCAAGCAGTTATAACAAGCGGCTTCGCAGTTTTCCTCGACACCATCTGCGTGCAGTCTGTCCTCGCCAGTCATAGGATCGAAATGACATAACTGCAACGCCAGGTTAGCGACGCCTGCGAAAGCCTGCGCATCATCGAGCAAACGGCGCAAAACACCCGCGCCGCCTTCAGCCGACTCATAAAACAGGATCATCTTCCGAACTTTAGAGGATGGTAATGGCTCTGCAGAAAGCTCGCTGTCTTCCAGTTGGTATTTGATCTGGATCGCAGATTTCAAAGCGGCTTGCAAAGAAGCCATTTGTTTATCATCTAACTGAGTAGTCGGCTCGAACAATAGGCTATTCTTGGTGTCGTCCACATATGGGATTACCCGTTTTGTGCGTGCAGATAGTGGATTGCCCTGCTCATCTTTTTGTTCGTCTTTTTCCTTTGCCCAGTAACCGCGTTCAATGTCCAAAACAAATCCAAGTTGAGATTGGTTTGCGCGTCGTCTCCAGCCAACGTTGATGCGGGAAATTGTGGCAGCACTCGCGTAAGTCAACTTCGCTAGCTCTTCTCCATTTTTCATGAGACTTGCCGACTGCGCAGAGAGGTCACCCGTCTGGGTCTCCTGGAACCGTATCGCAGTACGAAGTTCATACCCCTGCCGCATACGTTCTTCTTCATCCGAACTGATACGGTCACGCCGTCTTGTTGAAACATTTTGCAGGCGGAACAGGGGAGTCAGCGGTGCTTCCAATTGTGAGTTACATCGTTCGCAACGATCCTGATTGCCCGTTGACTCTGGGTGGAAGTATCCACAGACAGGACAGTGTTTGGCCTGCATTGTGATCACTCCATCGCCACTTTCTGCGATGGGCAGATTCACCTTGCTGATCGTGTATCTCGAACCTTCGTGATAAATGATCGACTGCGGTCCAAATTCTGAGATTGCCAAAAAGCGCGGGCGGGAGAGGAATTCATCCTTATCGCCACGAATGCGCCTTCCCGGAATAAATGCAGAAAGCGGCAGGCGCGGGAAGCTGTAACCGGGCAGAAAACCTTCACTGGCAAAATAACGATAGGAATAAAAATCGGACTGCAACAAATTCTTCGCATCGGTCAGCAATTCTATCTGGCTCTCTGCTTCCTGACGCAGCCTTTTTGCTTGTTCCCGGTCTGTGTGCGAACGACTCATGTCATTAACGATCTTATGTTGAATGGCTTGCTGACCCTTTGCTGCCAAGTACAATCCACGCCAGCGTTCACAAGCCTGATTGAACTTCTGCGGAACTTGATTCATGACCCCTTCGAGCCAGGCATCGCTGTACCAATCTGTTTTCTTCAGCTCATCTTCCACCTCACCCAAGATCATTTTTGTTCGCTTGAGTGCTCTCTTTTTGGCTTCTTCTGAATCCAAGGCGGCTTGAACAAAATCCAACACCTTGAGGGTTGGGTTATCGCCCATAATATCCAGCAGGTCCTTTAGAGACTTGCCAAGATTCAAACCCGATTCAGCCAGCCAAACTGCCTGTGCATGAGCACGTAGCAGATCCTCGTTACTAATATCCAGTCTGGGAGGAGTGACCGCCCCTGCCACCATTCTTTCCTGTCGTTTGAAATAATACTGGTCATGGTTACTGCCTGTCGTACAGTAGGTAAATACCAACGCGGGCTGCCCGCTGCGGCCTGCCCGTCCGCTACGTTGTGCATAATTTGCGGGAGTGGGCGGGACATTGCGCATGTTGACGACATTCAACTCGGAGATGTCCACACCCAATTCCATTGTTGGAGAGCAATAAAGGATTGGTAATTTCCCTTCTCGGAACGCGCGTTCGCGCTGTTCGCGGACTTCGTTTGGAACCTGTGCGGTATGTTCGCGCGCTTCCAGTCCATGCATATCGTTGGCAATGTTCTTATAAAAGTCAACAAAATATTGATTTGTTCTCCCGCCCTCAGCAGGCAGGCGCGGTACGCGGATCACATCATGGAAGGGTTTTACGCCATCCCCAACCTTCCAGATCATCGCCGAAGCGGGAACTTGATAGCCATTGACTTCATCCTGTTTGCCAGCCTCTTCGACAATCTCCACTAAGCCACCGATTCGCAGCGCATCCAATATCTGTTGAATAATCAACACTGTATCATCAGTCTTCAACATGCCGTTGAATTCAGGAAAGGTATTGTTTCTTCTAATGAATTGTCCATACCCGCCGTGCGCAGACAGGTACACATTACCCCCATAATCATCATTCCCCTGGTTCTGGCGTGAGCGTGGGAATAACATGGCCGCGTGATCCAGTTTTTCACTTTCATCAATTGCCCAAGGCGGACATAACCGCTGACTGCTGAGTTGCTTCAAGGTCTCCTGATAGATCGGGTTCAGGTAATCAACCTTAATCGCAAGTTCGCGGCGCATAAAGTCCAGCAGAACCTTGCACACATGGTGCCGTGTTTCAAGAGTAGCCCCAGCCAAAGCAGGATGAGCCTTTTCCCATAGATCTTCGGTGGAACAGACATCATCCAGTGACGTGTATACAATATCGAGCAATCCACATTGTTCCAAGTTGGGTGAAGTAATACGCCAGCCGCGCTGCAGGTCGCGATAAATCCGATATCCAAGTGCTTCCCGCAAGGCGCGTTCAGTTTCGCTTCTTTGGGAAAATCGCACATTTGGATCGACCGCATAAAACGAGAAATCCAACCCAAGCGCGTCAAATACCTTTTGCGGGAGAACGTCATGATGTATTCCTGCCTGACTAGCACGTTCAACCGCCCGATAGATCGCAGAACGCAATAGTATCATTTCGATAAAATCATTGAAATGGCCGGCTTGCAGTGAGGCATCCTGACGGTTATCGGTGAAACTCAATAATTTTTTGACCTTATCCTTGCCTGCAAGATTGGGATCGTTCCTCAAATTTCGGATCAAGGTCAAACTTAGGATGGTCGTATCAGTGCTTCGGCCGCCTGAACTTAGCTGGGTCAATTTTGCGAACTCAGATCCCTGGCGAGGATTGTATGAGACACTGCAATTCAGGCAAAAGCGGAATTTTCCTTCAATGAAATGAACGTGTTCGCCATTGTCCATTTCCTCTCCCGAAGGGGCAAGATGGAAGGGCTGCGGTATATTCTTTCTCTGGGACTGCTTAATCTGAATTTCCCCGTTGCGTTCCTCCAGCCAATCTTCAGGTACGCGATCATACATACGTGTGTCCTTAGGCCAGGGATTTTTTGTAGACAAATATAAGTAACCAACTTCAGTCTCGTCATCATCGCTGCGATCAGTGAACTCACGCGAAATGAAAACAGCCTTTCCGCTATCTTTGTTTTTGATTTTGCGGACTACATAATATTCCTGTCCGCATTCACGACAGAATACAAGCGGCAGCAATTCACGCGAACGGTCTCCAGGTACATATTTTTGCCCATGAATTGTGATATGCCGTTCATCTTCTTTTTCAATGGATGTATAGACTGTATCGCCACGATTGAAGAATTGGTGCAAACGGAATGCAAAAGAAGGCATGCCAGAATCAGTATTCGTGACGTTATAACCCTGCAGCAGGGTTCTGGCGATTGCTTCTGCGCACTGATCCTCAGGGAGATTAGTTTGTCGGCTCAGTATGGGTGAAATTCCGTCTTTCCCAAGCATTTTGCGGGGTAGGGCCCGCACCAGGCGTCCCATATCGTCTTTTTTCAATCCCAAGTTACTTTCGATCCAACTTGCCAGCGGGTCATTGATTAGATCTTCATAACTGGTGAGTTTGCTTTCAGACGAGACAATTCTGTTCTTTAGAT
Organism: Chloroflexota bacterium; assembly: GCA_016234535.1. Classification (GTDB taxonomy): domain Bacteria; phylum Chloroflexota; class Anaerolineae; order Anaerolineales; family Villigracilaceae; genus Villigracilis. The sequence goes on along the minus strand of JACRBH010000148.1, from coordinate 55,755 downwards.
TATTCAGTTGAACGGAGTCACTAAAATCCAACTCGACTGTTGAGCGGCGAAGAGTTTCCCCGATCACATTTGCTGGGAGGACTGTGTCACCAAATAACTTGGAAGCCACCGCAGCAACATCCTTCTGCTGATCAATAAATCCGCCTGCGCTTGAAAGAGTGGCAGATGTACCAACGCATTGGAGATTGGTTGCGTTCAGGGTGTTGCGTACCCTGCGAACCAGCATGGCAACATCGGCTCCCTGCCGGCCACGATACGTATGCAATTCATCCAACACTAAAAATCGCAATCCCTGTGCAGCATTGACCAGAGTCTTTCGTTCATCAGGGCGGGTCAGGATCAATTCAAGCATGACATAGTTGGTTAGGAGGATGTCAGGCGGATTCGCCATAATTTCCTTCTTTTCTTCATCCCCTTCCTGCCCTGTATATCTCGCAAAAGTGACAGGACCCTTATTATCAGGAAATCCGAGGTTGATAAATTTATCCAACTCACCGCGCTGACTGTTGGCAAGCGCATTCATAGGATAAACAATGATAGCCTGGACGCCTTTCCCGCTGCCATTCTTCAAAACAAAATCAACGATCGGAATAATGTAAGAAAGAGATTTTCCCGAACCTGTCCCCGTGGTTAGTACATAATTTTTCCCTGATTGCGCGATACGAATTGCTTCTTCCTGGTGCTGGTGCAAGCGTAGTTTGCTTCCGCTCAGATCTTTTTCACTCTTTCTCCTAAATATCGACTTGCAAGTTTTGTGTAATACACCCTCGTCTGCCAGTTCATCTACAAACATGGCTGGTTGGAAGGCAGGGTTTAGCTGAATGAGTGGCTCAGGCCATAACAAGCCTGCTTTTAGCTGCTCATCCACGTGCAACTGAATACGATCATCTCTGATCTGGATAAAGCTGGAAACATATGATTTGTAGTCTTTAACAAGTTGGTTGCGAAGGTCGAATACATTCATAACTTATCTGCCTATGGAGATTATGGTTATCATATTCGTTTACATTTATTCATGAAAACAACAAAAACCGCCCACGCATCAAATTGCGCAGGCGGTAGGATTATGTTAATATCACCCTATCCGCTACGCGCCAAACTCGCGTAGTCCATGTTGAAGCCTAGCAGGATTGCAGTCCTGCAAGGCTTGTTTGTTTAGTATAGACGAGTGATGGGGTTTTGTCACTGATGAATGTCACATGGAATGTTATCAGTGATTTAACCAAAATTTATGTAATAGTCCTCATCCTTTCATCGGGACTTTGGCTTCATCATCAACTTATCTACGGATGAGCTCACGTTATACTACACCGATATAAATTTAACAGCGATCGAACGAATGCATAAATGCCCACACCGATCGCACAAGACCAGAGCAAAATAAAGAAATCGAACAGATAATCCCTCTCGGGACGAATTACGCAAACACGAAATAATCATAATTCATATACCCCATTCCAGTCCCTTCTTGTCGTAATTCGCTGATTTACATCAAAAAATTTCGATTACGGGAATTGCTTGCAGACCATCGATACGCGATCATTGTTAGGAACGCGATCTCAACTGCCTCTGAAGGACTTGACTCAAGCAAATTGCAAATCGCCGTCACCAAATTTGATTTACCGCTCAGTGTAACTTGGAAATCCTGTGACAGATCCCTTTCACGATCTGCTGGGTCCAAAAGATCGATGGCTTTTTTGTAGTCTGAGCCGTAAAGATTAATTGCCAATGCTGTGATCTCTTTGGCGTTTTCAAGCCCAGGCTTTGTTCGGTATGCTCTGATAAATCTCAGAAAATTCTCCCGTGAGACTGGATGCTTCTTGAAATCGCCGCGCAGCCAGGATAAAGGCGCACTACGATCAATTTGAAGCAAGTTGGCTAGAACTTGAGCAGCTACGGTCTTGTTGATCGTACTTTCCAATTTGGCTCCTGTGTTCAAAGCAACAATAAGATAAAGCGTAAGCGAGGCCCGTTTGGGGTCTGGTTTTGGGATACTGGTAATCATAAAAGTGATCTCCCGGAGAAGTGATAAAGGTGCTATTTGCACGCCAACACTCGTTTTAGAAATAGGAGAAATCTCCACTTGTTTTTGATAATAGGGTATTGGTATGCTTGTGCGCTGTTGCATGCAAAATTTTACTTTCATGCGTAGCGCGCTGCGCAAATTCCCAGCAGGAGTTTGCAAAATGAAAAACGAATCTTTATCCCTCTCTGAGCGTATACAATCCTTCAGTCGTGAACTGGCTTTGTCCCTGCGTCGTATCACGGGCCGCGTTGTCGAGCTTGACTTGCCGCCCGTAGTTCAACCTACCGAAGATCAAGATGTATCATCCCGAGCTGTGGACACTCAGGATGAGTAAGAACACCAACCTCATTGAGACACCCAACTCGTTTGAAGAGCTCAAGTTGTTCATACGCTCTGAAATTCACCAAATAGAACAAAGGCAGCAAGTTGAAACCTGGGCTATCTATAGCCGCCTGTCCCGTGAAGAGACACAAGGCTACAGCTACTCTTTGGAAATCCAGCCCGATCGCGCAGAAGCATATGCGCGTGATAAAGGCGCTTCACAAATTAAGATCTACAGCGACCCGTATCAAACGGGTAGGAATAGCCGTCGCAAAGATCTGCAAAAATTGATCGCGGACATAAAGGCCAGGCGCATCAAAGCGGTGGTTGTACATCGGCTTGATCGTTTGTATCGTAACCTGGAATCGCAATTGGAGTTTGTGCGTCTATGCAAAAAGCATAATGTTCAATTTGTAAGTGTCACCGAACAAATTGACCCTGAAACCTGGTGGGGGAGGCTCGTTTTGTACGTGTTAGGTGCGATGGCCGAGATGTATGTGCGCCAGACCAGTGAACGCACCCGTGAGGCAAAATCAGAACGCATACGTCGTGGACTTCACAATGGGAATATTCCACTTGGCTATTGCAATGGGCTTTGTTCAACGTGTAACGACTCACACGGCCCTGATTATTGTCCCCGTGCAGGTAGTATCGATTACCCTGAAAGTCAACGCGGACGGATCCCTGTCATTCATCCGATTGATCGGCATGCGATTACATTGGTGGCAAATCTTTACCTGCAGCAGTGGAGTTATCGTGAGATTGCCAGCCATCTCAATCGTAATACATTCACATTGCCTGATGGCTTGGTTGTGAAGTTCCGACCCAGGCGTGTCTCCGCCGAAAAGAAAACGGGCAATGATTTCACGCGTGATAGCATCCGCGCGCTGATTGCAACACCCTTCCATGCTGGTCTGGTAGCACGTTACCCGCGTCCAGCGCTGGATATGGAAGATGATCTGGAGAATCCCCACAAGGTCAAATCGCCGCGGCCAGAGATCAGCGCACGCCAGATCCTCGAGATCCAACAAGGACAGCACGAGGCATTGATCTCGGTGGAAACATGGCAACGCCTACAACAAATTCGCAAAGGCAAAAGCAAGACACCCACCAAAAGTTCACGTCCGCGAAATGAAGCACTGCTAACTGGCATGGCTCAGTGTTGGGAGTGTTATCAGCACGATGGACGAGCGACTCCCTTACGCGGATCAACCGGTGGCAAGAATGCCACTCGTTATTATCGCTGTGCCACACTGCATAACCGATATATACAAAAATCCATGCGGATAACACCAGCGCTGCATCCGCAAGCTGATAGCCTGACAGATGACCTGCTTGCCAGGCACACGCGCAGTTGTCTGCGTGCGGAGCAGGTGGAATCGCAACTGCAAGACCTGATCGAAAAGCTGGTCATTCCAAAGGAGTGGTATGAAGCCATTATGGCATACTACTTGAGTGGAGAGGGATTGAGTGAGTTCGAGCGAGAGGGTCACAACCTCCGAGCCTCATTGACCAGGTATCGTCAGTTATACCTGAAGGGTCATATAGATCAGGCGGAGTTTGATACTCAAGCTCTTCACATTGGTCGTCAGTTGACGGGGTTAAAACCATCTGCCCGGACTGAAGCGCAAATAATACTTCCGCAGTTGCAGGACTTTTCTCAGTTATGGATGCAACTGACCAACGGAGAGAAGCGCAATCTGCTCAGAAAGATGTTTCAAGTCATTTATTTTGACTCGCAAGGAAATATGCGCGAGGTAGTAGCTCATGCGCCGTTCAAGGAATTGCTCGGATTGTAATAACTGGTATTTAATCCAAGAGTCCCTGCCGATTATTGGCAGGGACTCTTTTGTATACTTATCTTAATTGAGTGATATTTCTATTTGGTGAAATATTTTTTCAACAACACACGGACTGCTTTTGCCACTTCCTTGCGCGTGCCGGGGTCAGGGATTTTTGCAATATCAAGTGCCACATCCACTGCTTCAGGGGGCAGGTTTTCGGCGCTCGCTCGCTTAATATCGAACGCGGCTAAGGTTGGCCAGTCAGCTAACTGTAAAAATTCATTAGGGTTGATATCAAAGTAATCAGCCAGCAAAATACAATAAGTCATATCTGGTCGATCACCAGCTTTCATCCGCCGAATAGACTCATGATCTAGCCCGGAATCAATACCTGACTGGCGCATACTGATATTTCTTTCGGCTATCAATTGGTCAAGGCGGGCAGCGAAAGGTTTAGGATTAAATCTTTTTGCCCTGGCTCGACGACGTCCAGCTGCGAGTGATTCCATACATGCCTCCGAAAGTTTGGACTAAAATGTAAAACTGTCCAAAACAAATTATACCCATGAAAGGAGAAAAATAAAAATGGACAACGTTCTGTTACGTGCAGTAGGCTATCGGCGTGTCTCCATGCGCGAACAAGTGGATGGATTCAGCCTGGATGCTCAAGAGAATAACATTCGCAAGTATGCCGAAGATCATGGCTGGGAGATAATAGGTGTTTACACTGACGCAGGCATCTCTGCCAAACGCGATAGTGAGCGTCCGCAGCTGATACAGTTGATGGAAGACGCCGAAGCGCGCAAGTTTGATGTCGTTATTGTTGACAAGATCGACCGCTTCTATCGTCACCTTGGTGGTTTGCTCAATGCCCTCGACCGGCTTAAGGAGGATAATGTCTTCTTTGTTTCCGTACAAGAACGTTTGGATTTCACGACGCCCTGGGGAAAATTGACGTTGACCGTATTGGGCATGCTGGCCGAGATCTATATAGATAACTTGCGCCAGGAGACTACCAAAGGCAAAGTCCAACGTGCTCGTGATGGATATTGGAATGGCAACGTACCCTACGGGTATTGCAAAGGATTATGCTCTGATTGTAAAGATGTCAATGGAGCAGGTTACTGCCCAGAATTTGGATCAGCCAACAAAGGTAATGGAAGGACTTTAATCCTACACCCTGTAGACCAGCATGCAGTTATGTTGATCTTTGAACTCTTCTTGACCGGTAAATATTCGTCAGTGAGAGTTGCTGAATTAGTCAATAAAAGCAGCTTTACTCTGGCAGATGGAACCGAAATTCACTATCGTCAACGGGGAAAACCTGGCAAGTCAATTACCCACGATCTAAATAAGGATTTTGTGCGCAGTCTGCTAAACAATATTTTTTATACTGGTCAGGTGCCGTATTACAGTAATAAAAGGCGGGTACTTAAAGCTGTGTATCCGGGAAAACATCAGGCCATTATTTCCCAAGAGACTTTTCAAAGAATAAAGGAGGTGCGTATATTATTCGATAAAAACGCACGAGTCAAAAAGGGGAGCGTTGTTCGTCTCTATCCTCTGACGGGCATATTACATTGTGCTTCTTGTGGCTGGCAGATGAGAGGAAGCTCTATCAGAAAACGATTTTTCTATTTAGATTCATCCAGAATTGATCGGAGAGGTCTATGCAACCAGCATATGGTGGATGCCGAGCAAATTGAAAATGAACTTGTAAGTTATCTGTTGGTCTGGATAGAGAATTGGCGCAAGACAGATAAACCAGATGTTGTTGTAAATTTGATATCTGAACTTGAAGAACATATCAAACAGATAACTAATTTATATTTATTGAGAGAAATTACGCTTGAAGATTATGAAAAAACAAGAAATAGAGAAACTGCACAACTCCAAACCTTGCGCGAGACGGGGTTGGATGTTATATTGCCATTAACAGATTCTCTAAAGGAGAAATTGTCGGATTGGCGCAGCACTTTACCAATTGAAAAAAAAAAGACAGCTTCGAGTCATGATCGAAACTGTCTGGTTGCAAGATAACGCAATCGTGGCACTTCAGCCTAAATCTGCGTTTTTGCCATTATTTACCCCAAAGAAGGGGAGTTGTAAGAGCGGTCCCGACGGGGATCGTACCCGCGAAGCGTAACTATTTTCCTACTGACTATGAGTTGATTTTGAGTCTTTTTAGGTGTTTTTCCTGTAAAGACTTACTCATTCTATGCGGGGTCATAGAGAAAGTCAAGCAATTGATGGCGGACTTGTTAAAAGTCGAGACAAATGTCCACTTCTGTCTACTCGTGACACAAAGAAAATCGTTTCCCTTAAAAAAACTAAGCGGATGAGTAAGTAGCCAGTACAATCTAGCATAGGTTAGGAAAATTAGACTTAACGATCTCTCTCAAACCCAGCTTTAATTTTTAACCGCAGGATAATATATTTGGCATGAGACCATAATAGAGGGGATGCAATCTCACCCCAACGTTCTATCCATGTTGAATATTCAGCAGGGATATTTAAATTCTCAGCGACCTGCTCCGGCAAAAAATTTTGATCCTTTGCTTTTGCTTCTATCCAACCCCGGCAGTCTTCCATCCTTTGCTTTAGTGAAGATTCCATATCAGGACGTGTTTCTAATAATTCTGTGTAATACCATCCCAACCAGGCAGTTAGCAGGATCCAGGCTCCACCACCGTAGTAAGAATCTTTGGCGTAACGATGAAGACCTCCACCGTGCAGTATGGTCGCTTCGATGCATTCCGCAGTTTTAAGCATGATCGGATCATCAGGAGCTACAACACCATATGGGACCGCCAACGCCAGCAGACTTGCGTCCACGGCAGACGAATCAGAAAATTTCACAAAGTGGCCGAATGGTTTCGCACTGTCAAGCAAGTGATCTCGAATGGCGTCCGTCACCGATTGATGACTCTTGCTGGTCAATTCGGAATGTGCCTTAAGTCCGCCGTAGATCGCGGCAAGCGTGTGCGGATGAACATTGTCTGGGAATTCCTCCCAGCAATCGTAGCAGGGAAGTATCCAGAGTTCGCTCAAATAATCAGCCGCAAGATCGGCAGCGGATAGCAGCTCTTGTGAAAGCCTTGTTGCAGGGTTTTGTTTTTGATGTTCATTGAGCGCCCAAAGCCATGTGCCAAAGCCGTCCAGTTGAAAGTTCGGCCAGTTGCCGGGTTCACCATCTGTACCGTCCAGACGATAGCGTGTGTGTAAGATTTCTTCCTCAGTAAGTTTTTGACCAGAGCGTGCTTTAATTATGCTTGTGTGTACAAGGTCTTTGCGCTGGTTTACACGTTCAGCTACCCAGAGGTGAAAACGGTTCGCACTCTCATGTTCGCCAGCCAAGTCCATTGCATAAGCTATGAAGGAGCCATCGCGGAACCAGCAATAATGATACGTGGGGAAGTTGGGGCTGGCAATATAACCACCGCTCTGGGATTGATTTTCAAGAATAATTTCGATGCTGCGTTGATATAAGTCATTCATGGATAACAACCAACCCTGTGAAATGAATTTGTGGAATGTAAATTGTCAAAATTCCGTCGGCTTGTTCAAAGGGGACGTTCTGCACTCCAAGCTGTTCGGGGCAATCCCAAATGACTTTTGATGGCGAGTGCTGCATTTTAATTTTTACTTCAACATTCTGGCGTAGTGTTGGCGCGGGATGAACCACATCCCATTGTTGATGGAGATCGAGATTGGAAAAATTAACCATATGAAGGATTAGCAGGTTTGGTTGACGCCTCAACAAGGTCAAAATGGTTTCGTCAATGGATATGAATTTAGGATTTAATTCGCCATTTGACCACACCTCCTTCTCAGCTGTTGATAATGTGTATGGTCTTATCCATTCTCCATTGCGGACAGCGAAATCCGCAAGCAATCTCAAGTTTGAATACAAGTCTTCTGAGAGTTCTTCATGCTTGGGGAAGTAGGGATCGGACAGCAGCCGCGCATCCTCGCCCAATTCAATACGCGTACCGCCGCAGGCTAAAATGACCGCGTCTGCCAACAGATTATTCGCAGGGCGATCGGCCGGTAGATAATGTGCGATCACAACCGCTTTGCCATGGGATAAGCAAACCGCGTTCACTACGATCTCAGCAAGTCGGCGATACTCGAGATCAGGCGGCCAGATCTCAATATACATGAAGTCAACGACCGATTCAGCCAGGGTTTCGATCGGCCAGTTGCCGACCGCGTTGAACAGGATCGTTTTATCAATATGTTGATCAGAAGCGGATTGGATAAAGTCAGCAAATGCGCGCGGCAGGTCCACATCCTCATGTTCAGCGTTCCATGCTTTTTTTGGGTCACCATACTGGTCAATATGTAACCCATCAAAGGGAATGCCATTCAATGTTTTGGCGCTTTCCTCCAAAAGGTGACGACTCCAGGAATTGCCGGCTGATGGATCCATTAGACCGAGGAAATTCTCCCCAAAAGCAATCGGCTTCCCCGCTTCATCATATAGCGCCCAATCAGGATGCGCATGCCAAAAATCAGCGGAGGCGGCATAGATGGCAAGATATGGCATGGCAGCCATGCCATGTTTGTGGGCTGTGTCCACCAACTTCCGAACAGTGGCAAGCGACATGGCGCGCCCGAGCGGATCAATATATTCTTCGGTGGGAGCCAATAGTTGGTCGTGGCGATACTGCCAGTCGTAGAACTGAAGACCGTTTATATGGAAAGGCGTCAGTTTTTTAAGAGCAGTTTCAGGGTCCGAACGAGACGCGCTAAAGTCAGATAGAAATCCGTAGCGGGGAAAATCGGTCCAACTCTTAAGTACATCGAAGGCTGTGGATGCTTGAATGTCAGGATCGATCGACAGACGGGCCGAATACCCCGCTGGTGATTTAGGAGGTTCCCAATTAACTAGAATTGTTTGAAATCCAGATTTAATTTGACATTGATGTTCGAGAACGATGGATTGCTCGGCGAGATGTTGAATGAAAATTCGGAGGGAGAGGTTTTTTGGAGCAGGTGTTTCAATTTCAACGAACAATGTGACAATTTCGCCAGGAGAATAGCTTCCCTGCGAGGGATAAAAATCAACGATATGCATATTAACCTTTTAGACCGGTCGTGGAGATGCCTTGCACAAAATGGCGCTGGAAGATGATGAAAATAATCAATACCGGGACAAGTGCAACTAATGAGGCTGCAAAGACCTGTCCCCATTCGGTCAGATGTTCGCTTTGAAATAGCGCAATGGCGATGGGCAGGGTGCGCTGACTGGAATTCTTAATGGCAACATTGGCCCAGGCGAATTCCTCCCAGCTGTATAGAAAGGTATTAATGATCACTACTGAGATGCCGGGCCATGAAAGTGGCAGGATGATGCGCCAGAAAATTGTCCACGGGCCGCCACCATCGATCAGGGCTGCTTCCTCAAGATCGCGTGGTACATTTTCAAAAACACCACGCAGCAGGAAGGTCTGCATGGAGATGTTCATCGCGGTGTACACCAGAATTAGACCAGTATGGTTAAACAGATTCAGCCACTTTGCAACAATGAATTGCGGGATGATGAGCATGACAGGCGGAACCATCATGCCGAGCAGGAAAATATAAAATAAAGTTTCCTTGCCGCGAAAGCGCAGGCGGGCAAAAACAAAAGCCAGCATGGAGGAGATCAGTACGGTCAGTAGTGTGCTGATGACCGCCACTTTGGCGCTGTTAAGAAAATACAAGCCAAACTTATCCTTGCCAAGCGCGGCAATGTAGTTCTTTAATGTCCAGACCTGAGGCCACAGACGCGGGGGAAGTTCGAAGATCATCGTTTGTGGTTTGAATGAGGTGATGATCATGTACCAGATGGGGAGGAGCACAAGTCCCAATCCCAGAGTTAGGACTGTGAGTTTGACGACTTTATCAAAATTTCGCTGTGATTTTCGGTTCATGCTAGTCTGCCCGCTGTCTCATCAAACGAAGTTCGATCAGGCTGATGAAGAAAACAAATCCTGTCAACAAATAGCTGATGGCCGCTCCATAGCCAAAGTCAAGACGGCCAAAGGTGGCCTCGTACATTAATGTCAGAACGGAGTGCGTCAGATCGAGTGGATCTCCACCGTTGGTCATTAATTGAAATGGAACGTAAGCATTCAACCCGCCGATCACCAGAACCACCACCAGAAAGACAGTGGTTGGACCGAGCAATGGCCAGGTGATATACCGCAACTGGGTGATTGAATCAGCACCGTCAACGCGCGCGGCTTCATACAATTCTGCGGGAATAGACTGCAGTCCTGCCAGGAAAATGATCGCTGCCCATCCGATCCCTTTCCAGATGTCGAGCAGAATGATGGGAACGAGTGTCAGGTATTCATCGGCGAACCAGAGGATGTCCTTGGGGATGAGGTGCAGGAAATCCTTGAGGACATAATTCACCAGGCCGGCCTGGCCGTTGAACATATATTCAAATAGCAGGCTGACAATTACCCAGGATGTAATCACCGGCAGGTAGTATGCCACGCGGAAGAAGGTCCGTCCTGGCAACTGTTGGTTAAGTAGCAAAGCCACGGACAGCCCCAGGATCATTTTTACGACCACGGTGATGACCGTGTATGCAAGTGTATTCAGGACTGCGCGTTGAAAAATTGGATCGGACAATGCACGTTGATAATTTTCAAATCCCACAAAAATGGATCGTTCCGGGTGAACGATCTTCCATTCGAAGAAGCTGATCCGCAGGGAATAGGCCATTGGGCCAAGAAAGAACAAGGCAAACAGGATCAACCCGGGAAGCAGGAAGATCAATGCTGGAATGATGTCGGAATGACGGCTTTTGTTGCGCATGGTTTTGGAAGGCTGCGGACAGATGGACACCCGTCCGCAGCCTTTCTGGTTCCGGTCAAGCCCTCGCCATAGCAAGGACTTGATGATGATAATCTATTTTATTTCCCGAGCAGAGCATCGATCTCAGTAGCGGCCTGATCGAGTGCTTCCTGAGGAGTCTGGTCGCCTTTCAACATGCGTTGGTAGGCATTGTTGATGGCGTTGTCCATATCAGACCACTTGGGATGTGGAACGCGCGCCTGGGCAGTCTTCAATTGTTCCTGGAAGACGGCGAAGTATGCGGGCATGGCAGAATCTCCAACCAAGGAAGCAAGGGTTGGCATTTGACCAACTGCGGCCATCATCTTCTGAGCATCTGGGCTAAGCAGGTAGGCTGACCACTTCATGGCGGCTTCCTGATTTTGTGAATCTGCAAGCACAACCACATCTTCTCCACCGACGACTGAACTGGTGGTTCCTTGAGGGCCGGTGGGGACGGGGGCAAAGTTGACTTCAAAGTCTGGATAGTTGCCCTTGTAAATATCAACCATCCAGGGACCATCAATGATCATGGCATAGGTGCCTTCGGCATGGCCGGCATCGGTTGCGATACCACCGCCAAGCAGGTTCGGGGACAAGCAGCCCTGATCGTACAGATCCTTGAGCATGGTGAAGGCCGCGACGCTATCAGCGCCATTAACGTAGCCGGTTGCTGTGGTGATCTTCTCGTCTGTGACCTTGCCGCCCATTGCATAGAAAACAGGCGCGGGAGCCCAGAAATATGTGCCGCCTTCAGCATAGCCGTAAGTTTTCTTAGCTGCATCAGTCAGCTGGCAAGCTACTGCTGCAAATTCTTCCATTGTGGTGGGGGCGGCGGTGAGACCGGCCGCTTCGAATACACTCTTGTTCCAGAGCAATACCTGGGTATTGGTATCCAACGGCATGCCGTAATAGTGATCCTGCCAGACGTTCGTGGATAACGGGCCGGGGAAAGTGTCTGCAATGATGGCTTCAAAATTAGGAAGATTTCCATCCAGCTGGCTGAGCGCACCCTGGTCGGCAAATTCAGAAACCCAGGCAATGTCAAGGCGTGCTGCATCCGGAACTGCGCCGCTTGAAATCGCGGTGAGAAGTGCGGTCTTGTAATCACTGTAGGCATAGCGGGTGGACTCAACTGTGACGCCAGGGTTGGCGGCTTCGAACGCCGCGATGACCTGATCCAATTGGGCAGCTTCAGCATCGCTGTGGGTGTGCCAGTACTGAAGGGTGACAGGTTCTACAACTGGCGCTTCGGTCGGGGCTTCAGTAGCAACAACGGGGGCTTCGGTCACTGCTACGGTCGCTGATTCTGTTGGAGTTGCAGCAGGTGCGCAGGCTGCCAGGATGGTAGCCGTGATGATGATCAAACTAAAAATCAGGATTGCGATACGATTGGATTTCATTTCTCTATTTCTCCTTAGTTATTTTGAGTTTTGAGGACGGTCAGATTATGAAGTTATGTTTGTCAGATGGCTTGTGCCTCCTACTTTATTCGCTGAGTAAAATAACTCAGGGCAAAAAAATTACATGGTTGCTGCAGTCGGGGTCTGTTTATGGATGGGTGACTCAAATAATTCACGCAGCACCAGACCCGCTGCACCGCGCGCCCAGACATCGTCACCCCACGGGATGATCTCAACGATCTTCGGATCAAATAATCCAGGCATGGTGTTCTGCTGGATGGACTCCTGCATGGAAATGAAAAGAAAGTCGCCTTCGCGGGTTCCCTCTCCACTGATGATGATCTTTTTTGGATTGAACAGGTTGATCAGGTTTGCAATTGCGATCCCGAGAATGGTGCCGGCTTTTTTGAAAATCTTTATTGCATATGAGTCGCCACTTTGAGCCAGCTGCAGTAATTTCTCAATAGTCTCGACTTTCACAGAGAGATGTCCACGTTCATATTCTTCATTGGCTGCACGTACCAGGCCAGGATCGCCCACATACGCCTCCAGGCATCCATGTTTACCGCAGGCACACAAGGGTCCCTTCGGATCAATGGTGGTATGCCCCAATTCTCCCGCGCCGCCGTTCTGGCCGCGATAGAACTGTCCGTTTACGACAATTCCTAGGCCGACTCCACGTCCAACCGTGACGGTCAGGAAATTGTCCACGCCCTGTCCAGGGCCAAACCACCTCTCGGTGAGGGTCAGTGTATTCACATCATTTTCAATATAGATGGGAACATTCAATTTGCTTTGAAGCATCTGACGGAGAGGGACATTGTCCCAGCCGTAAATGGGGGATTGGCGCAGGATGCCTTCATTCGCATCCACTATGCCTGCCAGACCGACACCCACGCCGAGTAATTGTTTTTTGGATATTTTTTGTTCGCGGATGAACATGGTGACCATGTGCGCCAGATCCTCCACGACCCGTATTGGGTTGTGGCCGGAGAGCAGCATGGAGGACTTCGCGATCACGGTGGCTTCCAGGTCGGTCAATGCGCAGACCGCGTTGGTCTCGGTTAATTTTATGCCGATCACATATCCACCCTTTGGATTAATGACCAGCAAAATGGGAGGACGTCCGCCGCTGGAATCCCCGGCAGACTTTTCAAAGACGAGGTTTTGGGAGATCAACTTCGCGGAGATGGATGTGACTGTAGCCGGGCTTAAGCCAGTGCGGCGTGCGATGTCAGCCCTTCCAATCGGGCCATACGTCTTGATTGCATTCAAGACGTGTGAGCGGTTGATCGCTCTGATTAGTTCACGGTTTCCTGTAGGGTGGGTCATAATGACTAACTTTATTCACTGAATAAAGTTAGTCGGATTATATCCATGTTGCCTGGTTTGTCAAGTGTATTGTGAGAAGCGATGGGTATCCAATCGAGGTATTTATTTATATCGTCAAAATACTGATCTTTATAAATCCGTCATTGATGGCAGGCGGCGTACTTGCTCATCCACTCAGTTTTGTGATGTGAAAAGAGATTATCATGCTTTTTAGCCACGTAAATTTCCGGGAGCAGGATGATGATGAATTTTTTTTTGGTATTACCGTAATCGGCAGTTGGTAATTGAAGGGGAGGGGGAAATGTAGTAGGATGCAACCTTGCCATTTTACCAGACAAGGAAATCTTCCTCACTTGAATAAACAGCCTTCATAATATATTGATCTTGGTCGTGCTCGTGTTGCTGCTGGAACTTCCCCTATGCTGGCTATCGTCCATTCACCCTGGTTTATTGGGAAAAACTGTATCATTTCCGTACGTATGAAAAAAAGAAGTGCTGGAGTGGCTTTCCTAATCGATAAGGGTTTATCTTAAGCATTATGAGTTCTGAGATCGCGGGTTCGTACAAAGATGCCCGATAATGGAACTCGCGGTGCGTAACTTTTTTTCAGCCCTGTTTTTACGCGAAAACTGGCAATAAGTAACAAAAAAACCGCCCTTTTGGGGCGGTTTTTTTGTTTACTATTGGCGGTCCCGACGGGGATAGAAACCGCGGTGCGTAACATTTTGGCATACTAATGATAAGTTCAATTTTGAGCCCTTTTTGGGCTGTTTTCGTAACTCTTCGCAAAAACATGATGAATGTCACGCGATATTTGTTACGCTTTATTACGGTTTTTAAGGCTACAACCTCAGATCAAAAGCTTTTTCAAAAAATACTAAAACTGACTGGTGATATTCCTTCCCAAGATCAAAAAAAACAAGCAGATGAAGGAACTTGCACAGGGCTCATTCTATATGGGGACACAGAGACTGTCAAGCAATTGATAGGGGATTTGTTAAAAGTCGAGACAATTGTCCACTTCTGTCCACTCGTATCACACTTGAAATATCGGGACCCTTCACTGACGATGGTATTTATTCCGCAAACATCTCAGCTAATATGGCGAGCACTGCTTTTTGAGTTGTGGCACTGATAGTCCCTAATTTTTTTGCTAATCTAGCTTTATCTACGGTCCTGATCTGATCCAAAACAACTTGCCCATCCTTGCCCTGAAATTTACAAGAGACATGGGTAGGGTAGGCGCGTCCCTGTGTAGTCATCGGTGCGACAATGACCGTAGCAATATGTGCATTCATTTCGTCTGGAGAAATGACAAGATAGGGACGCATCTTTTTGATTTCGCTTCCAATGGTTGGATCGAGGTTGACAAGATACACTTCAAATCGCTTCGCTACCATTTCCACTCGCTCCGATCCCACTGAGTGGAGACAGGTTCATCAAGCATCTTATCGTCACCGTGTTTCGCCATTGAAAGGAATTGCTCGTCCCAACCTTGGCGTGAATGCGTCATGGGACGAAGAATAAGTTGTCTATCTTGAACAATGATTTCTACTTCGTTGGTGAATCCCATTTGCTCGATCAACAACTTGGGTAGGCGCACGCCGCGTGAGTTTCCGATCTTAACGATTTGTGTATGGACAATGTTCATATGTTCTTCTCCAAATGTGATTACATTGTAACCACAAAGCAGGAAGATGTCAATAAGATGTGTGATGAGGCAATTGATGCGGGATTTGTTAAAAGTCGAGACAAATGTCCACATCTGTCCACTCGTGACACGAAGAGAATTGTTTTACTTCACCAATCTGGGCGGATGAGTCAAGTAGCCAGCACAGGGTGTCTCTGTTAGCGTAATCCTATTCTAATACAAATAAACGACAAGAAGTACTGCGAAATCCCGTAGCACTGTGTTCAGCGTTTTAATTATCGACCGAGCCGCTGAATGACTTCCACAGCATTTGCAATTCCATCTTCTGCTCGAATTTTCGAGCCTAATTCAGCAGCGCGTTGACGCATGGCTGTATTCGTGACTGCTTCTTGAATGGCCTGTGCGAGTCGGTCAGCGGTTAGTTTGCGGCGGGGAATTGGGGCGGGGCCAACTCCGAGATCGTAAACACGCCTGCCCCAAAATGGCTGGTCAATAAGAAACGGAATCACAATGGAAGGCACGCCTGCTCTGAGCCCCGCTGCAGTTGTGCCCGCGCCGCCATGATGCACAACCGCCGCGACGCGCGGGAATAGCCAGTCATGCGGAGTTGAGTCGATCATCAACACCGAGTCAGGCATGTTTTTTTTGTGTAATCCGCCCCAGCCTGAAAACAAAAGCGCGCGTTGATTCGTTTTCTTAATCGCGTTGACGACCAGATCTGCGGTCTCTTGCGGATTACGGCTGCTCATGCTGCCAAACCCAACATAAACTGGCGGAGGACCAGCTTGCAGAAAATTCAGCAAAGCTGAAGGCGGAGTCCAATCATCGGCTGAATCAAGGAACCAATAGCCGGTGACATGATTATCAGCCCTCCAATCTGCTGGCGCGGGGACTACGGATGGGCTGAATCCATACAGCGTCGGAAACCCCTTTGAAAGGCTGGCAGGAGTCGAGTCGAAGAGTGAAGCGCGAGGCAGTCCAAGTACTTTTTGTCGCGCCTGATTTAACATCGGGCGACTTGCCCGTATCATCATCAGTAGAATAAGTTGATGCGATATGAGATTGAACATGCCTCCCAGATTGGGAAGAGTTTGCGGGATGCCTAAACTGGGGAAAGTCTTTGTAGGTGTGAGCGGAATTAAATGAGCTTGGAGCAAGGGAAGATGGTATTTCTCCGCAAGCGCGATGCCGATGGACAAGCCCACGCTGCCTGTGATTAGCAAGTCCATTCCCTGACAGGCGATGAGTGCATCCTCCAACCATTCAATGGCTGAGCGTAGAGCATGTTTTATTAGCTGGCTCATAATTACAATGAGATTCCCCTTCTCCGACACTTCACGCCATTCCCTGCCCTCAATCGACTCCTGCGAATTTCCGCGTATAGACCAGAATTCCAGCCCATGCGATTTGACCAACGTTTCAAAATCCTGTGTGGCTATCAGCCGTACAGCATGACCTGCTTTTTTTAATCCCCTGCCCAAAGCGATATACGGTTGGACATCTCCCCGACTTCCAAGTGCAATGATGGCAATACGCATAGATCATCTTCCCTTTTTGGGTTACTGGAAAACTACATCCTCATTTAGGTTTAGGTTGGTTTTCTACTCGAACCATTTGGGATGGGACGCAGAATTAGTTATTGACCAATCTGTCGCCGAATCGCATTCCCTATTTCAGTGACTGCTTGTGCCGCCTCGGGCACGAAGGGCGCGAAAAATGGAAAAATATGCCACATCCCCTGCCATATTTTTATCTGAACATCCACTCCCGCAGCCTTTGCTTTTTCAGCAAGGCGGATGGAATCGCTCAATAAAATTTCATCGGTCCCGACATGGATCATGATTGGTGGAAGTTTCGTGAAATCTGCATACAATGGTGAAATAAGCGGGTCGCGCGGATCATTTTGTCCAACGTAATATTTAAACAATGTTTTCATACCTGTTGTTAACCATGGGTCGCGCCCGGCATTTGTGATCACAGATTCGCCTGTGCATTCCACGTCGATCAGTGGAGACAGGCAAATAACCAGCAAAGGCAGGGGCGTTTGGTTATCCCGCAGGGAAATAACGGTGGAAAGCGCTAGTCCTCCGCCTGCTGAATCGCCCGCGATCATGATCTTTTCATATCCATTTTTTCGCAGCCAGTCATAAGCCGTTACGGCGTCTCGCAATGCCGCTGGGAAGGGATGCTCAGGAGGCCGTCGGTAGTCAATGATTAAAGT
This sequence comes from Chloroflexota bacterium, assembly GCA_016234535.1. Taxonomy (GTDB): domain Bacteria; phylum Chloroflexota; class Anaerolineae; order Anaerolineales; family Villigracilaceae; genus Villigracilis. The sequence continues at coordinate 38,186 of JACRBH010000148.1, read as the reverse complement.
ACGAATATTCCCCGCTTCGGCCATTTGACCTGCGGTGGCCCGATGCGATTTGATGGATCCCGTAGCGTACCCGCCGCCGTGCAAATATAAAAGCGCTGAATGCGTATCTGCCTGCGGGGGAATGATCAACTCGGCAGGGATATGTTCAATGGTTATACTTTCTGATTGCAGTGATTTTGGAAATCTGCCAAAACGCTCTCCGCCATCTATTACCTGACGAAGATCTTCGATCGGGTCGTTGTAATTGCCGGTGAATTTTATGTGATTTAAAAACAATCTTATGATTCGGCCTTGCCAACTTAACATGTTTGTACCTCGTGTGTTGAATTGATGTCACACCGCGCTGGCCGCTCCGCGCGGCGCAAGTGTTGCGAGCGCACTTCAGCGAAGCAATCTTTGTTGCGAGGAGATTGCTTCGTCGCAGAGAGCACGCTTCTCGCAATGACGTCAGTTTCTTATGGCGCAGCGGGACACATATCCACATGTAAATACTTTTGCCAACAGAAATACATTTTTTTGCTGGGCTGGAATTTTCTTTTATCCATGTTCGGTTTCTGCGAACCGTTTGACAAGGTAACTGTGCTGATGTCCGGGCGGAAAATCATTCAATTGCCATGCAAGTTCATACCCGCACTTTTGATAAAACATGGAGGCCTGGAAACTGTAACTGCCGATCAATATCACTTTGCAATTGCGTTCGCGGGCTTCGTTTTCGGCGGATTCCAGCAAGATACGCCCATAGCCATGTCTGCGCCATGAGGAGTGAACCCAAAGCGATTGAATCTGACAGGCATGTGCCCAGGTCCAACCGCAACAGCCTGCCACAATCTCATCCTGTTCATTACGGATAAAGAAACCAAAGAGCTGACCATCATCCTGTCCTGTTTGACCACTATTGAATTCATACAGCCGATCTTCAAGAAATTGCAGATCGTTGATGGAAGGAACACTTCTGGACAGAATATAGTTTGCATTCATAGTCAATTTTCCTAAGTTGCCTTGAAAGAGTTTCCTTACGGAACAGTGGGACATGAGTCCACATGCAAATATTGCTGACATTCTTCCAAAGTCAACATACGCGTGACGCGAGACTTCGCTAGTGCGATCACATCTTGAATTGGCAAAAGAAAAATGGAAATACCTGACTTGCTACCCACAGCGATACGTTTTCCATCAGGGCTGAATTCAACACCGCCGGTGCCTCGACTATCCACATTCAGGGTCAATATGTTCACGCCGGTTGTTGTGTTCCACACGCGAGTAGTACCATCTGAACTCGCTGTGGCAAGAAATTTTCCATCCCGGCTGAATGGAACCGCGTACACCCAGGTGGTGTGTCCCCGTAAAGTCAGTAATTGTTTTCCGGTCAACGCGTCCCAAATGCTTACGGTACCGGTAAAACTGGAAAGTGCCACATGTTTGCCATCCGGACTATAAGAGACAGCCCCGAGAAAGCCGTCGATGGGAAGAGTGAATAGCTTTTCTCCCGTGGTTGCATCTAAAATGACGCCATACCCGCTTCCTCCAGTTCCGCCGCCTGCAACTATATACTTCCCATCCGGGCTGTACGCCACAGATGTAACTGCATCGCCGAGCTCGCGCACTGTAAACAATGCACGGCTATTCGCCAGATCCCAAATAGTGAGATAGCCATCACTGCTTGTGCTGGCAAGACGGGTTGCATCGGGCGAGAAAAACACCTGCCAGACAACATCCTTATGCCCGACCAGTATGGATAGTTGTTCGCCAGTCTGTGCGTCCCAAACGATAATATTATTTTCATAGTTTCCGCTCGCGGCCAGCTTTCCATCAGAGCTAAAAGTCGTATACAAGGCGGGTCCCTTCAACCTCAGCAATTCCTTGCCGGATTCGGAGTCCCATATCCTGGCATCGCCATCCGTGTAGTCTGTTATGATGCGCTTTCCATCCGGACTGTAACTCAGCCACCAAGTCCAATTGCTGGTATCGGTGTTTGCAAAGGGGATAAAGAGAACTTCCTTTGGCGGCGTAATATCCCACACGCGCACAGTTCCATCCCAACTGGCAGTTGCCACACGCGTACCGTTCGGGCTAAATTTAGCGCTGACGACAGGGCCAGTATGCCCGGAGAGCGCATATAAAACCTGCCCGGTCAGACTATCCCAAACTTTCGTTCTTTGATCATCACCAACAGTGACAGCAAGATTTCCATCTGGACTGAAAACAATATTATTAATTGCACTCGTATGGCCGAAGGTGTCATTCAACAATACATTTCCTGTGACAGCATCCCAAATCTTCATATAAGGATACTGCGAGCCACCACTTGCGGCTATACGCGTACCATTCAGGTCGAAAGTGACAGCGTAGAGCATTGGCGTACCTTCAACCGGGAGGGTAAGCAACTCCTTTCCAGAATCTGCATCCCATACTTTGACGATCCCATCCTGGCTGGCTGTCGCAATACGCGTACCATCCGGGCTAAATGCAACACTCCATACCCAGTCTTTGTTGCCGGAAATGGAGAGTAACTCTCTGCCAGTGGCTACATTCCAAACCTTTGCAGTTTTATCATGGCTGCTCGTCGCCAATTTCGTTCCATCCGGGCTGAATGACATGTCATTAACCCTATCAGTATGACCTTTTAATGTCAGTAAAATCTGCCCTGTATTGGAATCCCAGATTTTCACTGTTCGATCAACACTGGATGTGGCAATGCTCCTGCCATTGGGACTATAGCTAATATAATCCACTTCATCAGAGTGGCCGGTTAATGTAAGTAAAAGTCGCCCTGTATATGCATCCCAAATTTTTGCTGTCTTATCCTTGCTGGCCGTTGCAATATACCTGCCGTCCGGGCTATAGGAGACGCAATTCACCCCGTCATCGTGGTGAAGGATGAGCAGAACGTGCGATGCCATGATGGAGCGGTGCAGGGCATTTTCCGCCTCAATAGTATGTTCTGTGGCCTCTGCCTGCAAGGCCAGCAGGATGCTTCGCTCCGGGTCCGATTCAAGACTACTGACGGCCGCTGCTGCCAGTTCTCTCGATACCGCAGTGCGCCTCTCAGATTCAGCTTGTTGCTGACTGACATTTGCGGACAGAGCATTTTGTTGCGCAGACTCTGCATTTTTCTGCGATTCAGCTGCGTTCTGATTGGCTTGATTCCCAAAGAAAACCGCAACGCCTGCCAGCGCAATCGCGAGAACAAAAGCGCCAGTCATAAATACTGCGCGCTGCCTTAATTGCTTTGCCGCGCTGCTCTGGGTCTCAGCCAGTTCCTGCGCGGACTTGAGTTCACGCTGGCGCTGAGCTTCACGTTCTAACTCTTCATGTTCTTCATGCTCGATGGATGCCGTGATAAAGCCGCGTTCCGATGCGTTCAATCCTTCTTCATTTGACAAAGTCCACTCGCGCATTTGTGCCAGACGAGCGCCGCGATATAACTCGGCGACATCATGCCCACGCGCTTCCCACTCATGCGCTGACTCTGTCAGGTGACGATGCAGGCGCAACCCCTCGCGGTCCTGAGACAGCCATTCGTGCAGTCTTTGCCATTCACGGATCAACGCCTCATGCGCGACCTCAGCGCTGTCCTCGTTCAATGTGATCAACCTTGCGTCAGCAAGCAAATTCAACACCGTGCGCAATTGAACGGTTTCTTCCGATTGATGCGCCAGTTCGGTCAGACCTGCGCGCCGGCGGGTATCCTCCGTGCCTTCGCCTAATTCCGTCAGGCGCAAAAATATGCCGCGCGCAAGGTTTTGCTGCGACCGATCAAGTTGATCGTTGAAGACGCTCTCAGCTGTTTCCGCGATCGCACCGCGCACGCCGCCCGAAGCGCGATACCCCTCGATAGTAAATGTCCGCCCGCGACGGCGTTCCCATGTGGCAAGCAGGGCATGGGAAAGCAGAGGAAGCGCGCCCGGCTCCGGTTGTCCAGTCCCATCTGCGCCGATGTCATTTAATAGCAGGTCTACCAGGCCGCGTTCAAATTCCCAACCGCCGTGTTTAGCGGGTTCTTCGATGGCGCGACGCAATTCTTCGTTTGTCATCTGGCCGATGTATTCCTGCTCAGCCGCCACGGCTTCGCGCAGCAGCGGATATTGCGCGCAGTGCGAATAAAAGTCAGCGCGCAGGGCGATGACCACCGTCGTCTTTGCCGATTTATCCCGCGCGATGGAAAGCAATCTTTCAACAAACGCCGCGCGTTCGTTTTCATCGCGGCAAAGCGTAAACGTTTCTTCAAATTGGTCAACGAGAATTAGATGATGTTTGCCATTTTTGGCACGCGTTGAGTTGTAATTTGCCGCCAGCATTTTCAACGGGTTGGTGTTTGGAGTGAAAATGTGAACTTCCCAGCCTGAACGTTGAAGTGTAACAGCCAGCCCGGCTCGCACAAGGGATGACTTGCCACTTCCGGACGCGCCGACAATTGCCAGGAAGCGAGACGAGGCATCGGCGGCAAGATCAGTTGTTCGGTCCACGAGATGCGTTGTGAGAGTTTCACGTCCGAAGAATAGGTCCGCATCCGATTGGTTGAAAAATAATAATCCTTTATATGGAGGAACGCCTGCCACGGGAGCATCCTCCTGTCGCGCAGACTGGGCAAGGTGTAGGAGACGCGCTGTCAGTTCGGGTTCGTTTTCAAGATGCAGGGATGGGATGAAAACTGCTTTGAGAGCCGCGAGATCAGGCAGGCGTTGATTTTGTTCGAGACGGCTGATCTGGGCTTCGCTGTAGCCGACTGAGATGGAAAGTTCGAGCTGGGTGAGGCGTTCGCGGCGACGAAGATATTTAAGCAGGTCGCCAAAAGTCTGGAATGATTCATAAGGCAGGGATGAGGCAGTCATATTCCTCCAGGCACACCGTTAATGTAAATCGTTTATCTGATTTCATTGTACAACTATAAAAGGCAAATTCAAGAGTTGGTTTGCCTAATTTATCGATTTGGTAAGAAATGTCATGTTTGTGGCAAGAAATGTCGCATATTTCCGAGGGCCGAATGCTACGATGCAAACAGATCGGAAACAACCAACCCAGACCCCGATCAAGGAGAAAAAATGTTTGCCAAACGCTTGTTCAATGTTTTAGTCGTGTTAGTTTTGGGGATAGTGGGTTTCTTCGCCTTTCGGGTGGCTGCCGAGGCAGGCACGCCCGGTCGGTATTCCTCCCGATACAACCAGACTCGGCAGACTGCTGAATCTGTGGAAGTTGCAGGCTCCATCCCTGAAGTCAGGATTGACGCGGAGGACTATTCCTTTACTGTGCCCGAGACAATCAGCGCGGGCTGGGTGCGAATCATACTGACGAATTCCGGAGCCGAACCGCACCACATTCAATTCCTGCGCCTAAACGATGGCGTGACAGCGAATCAATTCATAGATGCGTTGAAGCAAGATATAGGTCCCGCCCTGGCAATGGTGAAAGAGGTTGGCGGTGTGGCCCCGATCCATCCCAGTGAGTCGGCATCGGCAATACTCAATCTGCCTGTCGGCGATTATGTGGTTCTGTGCCTCATCCCCTCACCATCTGACCAAACGCCCCACCATGCCAAGGGGATGTTCAAGAGTCTCAAGGTGGAAGTTGGCGCAATCGTTGCCGCTGAACCATCAGCCGACTTGACGGTTCATATGAAAGACTTCCAGTTTGATATGCCAGACTCCCTGCCTGCCGGTGCGTTGACCGTGGAAGTGATCAACGATGGCCCCGAATCTCACGAATTCAATATCCATCGCTTGGAAGACGGAAAGACGGCCAATGATGTGCTGGAGTTTCTGAACGGCGCTGGTGGACCTCCTCCATTTACTCCCGTTGGTGGGTTGAATGGGCTGGGTATAGGGCTGAAAGGTTATGCGGAACTCAACCTTGAACCGGGAACTTATATCGTTATCTGCATGATTCCCAGCCCCAAGGCTGAAGGTCATCCGCACTTCACACTTGGTATGATCAAGCAATTTACGGTGGAAAGTGCGGCGAGTACCAACTTCCCTACTGGAAAGTTCATCAAGGCCGGGAGAACTAATTACGGCCTCCTGTTCAATGCTGACGGAACGTTCTCTGTGTTTGAAGGCGAAAACACCTTTATCCGTGCGACTTACACTGTGGAAGGAAATGTCTTCACTGAAAGATCCAATACTGGCGGTTGTGAGACAAACGAAAGTTTCACATACACATTCGACGGGACAAACCTGACCTTCAACTATGTTGGCAATCCTGACGATGACACCGCTTGCGCCGGGCGTCACGCGGATTTCAATAATGCAACCTACACCCTGGTGGAATAAGATATTCCCTCTAGGGTAACAAAAGTGGCTGTCTTATAACAACTACACTGCCAAACGTGGCTGTAATATTTATAAGTTCTTCGATAGTATTGAAAGAGGAGATAAACCTATGACTACAGTATTTGGTGCGATTAATGAAAAATGGAATATGATTGGCGCGGGTAGCGGTTTACTAAAACAACCCATCGACAACGAGCAGCCAACATTTGATAATGTAGGGCGTTGGCAACAATTTCAGGGAGGAATCATTTCGTGGCATCCTGATACAGGAGCATTTGTAGTATGGGGACTGGTTGGCGAACTTTGGCTTCGGTTAGGGCGTGAGCAATTCGGCTACCCCATTACTGACGAACAATCCACTGGCGATTACCTTCACCGCGGACGGTACAATCATTTTCGGGCGTTACACCTCCCAAACCATCCCGAAAGTTCGATATTCTGGTCGGAAGGCACTGGCGCGCATGCAATCTATGGTGCTATCAGAGATCGATGGGCAACACTGGGTTGGGAGCGAAGTAAGTTAGGGTTTCCGAAATCAGAAGAATATCCTGTACTGGTTGGTAACACTAATTACAGGCGGAGTGATTTTGAGGGCGGCTATATCATCTGGTCGTCAAAAAGAGGAGCGCGAGAACACATCACAATATTTGACAATGGAACGGCGCTCAATCCAGTGGATGATTAGTTACAGGTTCGCTATAACTTTGTTTCGTCTCGCCCACCAGCGGGTAATACAAACCGTTGCCAGCAACTTGTCAAAAAGGATAATCAGTATGAGCAATCAACAAGATTCTTCATCCAAAGGCTGGATAATAATCATTACGTCTGTTATCGGTGTCATAGGAACTATTGCTGTGGCTTATTTTGCTTTTCGCGGATCTATATTTCCTAAACAGTTGGAAATCGAAGCTGCACAAACAGCTCAAAGCATCCAATCTACTCAAATGGCTAACGATATTTGGATAACTCAAACGGCCCAGAGCATCGAAGTTACTAGATTTGCCGAAAGTATTAAGGCAACCCAGACTAGCGTTGCTTTGAATTCAAATTCAACTACATCTCAAAGTGTTCAAGCGACTCAAATACCTCTCCCTAATGCTGTTCCGCCGACTGTCGCGCCTCCTCCAACTGTGTACGTGCTGCCCCCGCCAACTATACATGATCTTACAATATTTGCTAATCAAAGCTGGACTGGTACAGGAATCAGGATTGAAATAGGTAAACACTATTCAATAACCGCAACGGGTGAATGGATAGGGTTTGGTGATCAAGTCCCCGACAATGCCAATGGGCGTCAATCAGAAACATGTTTTAACAGCCGATTGCCTATGCAAAATTTTCCCTGTGCATCACTTATAGCAAGAATAGGAAATGGTAACCCCTTTTTCGTAGGGGATCGGTATGAATTCACATCTACAACAGAAGGCACTCTTTTTTTAGGCCCAAATGATTCGTCAGATGGTTTGTTTGATAACTCTGGATATTTAAACGTACGGATAGAAATTACTGTTCTCATAAATTAGATACATTAACCAACCATTCGCTAAAAGGAGAAAAATCATGAACACTAAAAGTAAATATCTGTTTCTGTTCGTTTTACTTTCGTCGATTCTGACGGCTTGCGGCGCTCCTGCGCCCGCCGCGACTGATCCAGTCACAATTGCGCAAGGTTTTTGGGATGCGGTCCATGCCAAAAATGTTGATGCGGCGATGGCTTTTGTTGCAAATGATGTAGTGACGGACGGTCTTCCCGCCCATTTCACTAATAAGGCTGATTTTAGTGCCTTTATGGTTTCGACAGTGGAGGACGGAGACACGTTTGAGATCACTGACTTGAAGCTAGATTCTGAAGACACAGTCACATACACAATATCGGTTGATTTGAAAGGCAATACTGAGGCTTTTAGTGGCTTAGGCAAATTGCAAGTCAAGGATGGCAAAATCGTTTATATAGAATTTCCGTAGTAATAGTTGAGGCATCTTGACAATGCTTCACTCTGTAACAAACGTGGGCTGTCTAAAAAGGTAAGAGAAGGCAGTCGATAGAGGAAAGAGATAAAAAACTGGCAGTCATTGGGCTGCCAGTTTTCGTAGATTGTGAGCAATGGATAGAATTCCCCTGTGCTGGCTACTTGGCTCATCCACTATTCTTTATTGAAAAAAGAAGAAATGCAAAGATATAGATGCCTTGACCGATTTGGGTTTGTACGGTAGCAAAGCAAGGCATGGGATCGCGGGTTCGTTAAATGATGCCCGATAATGGAACTCGCGGTGCGTAACTATTTTTCAGCCCTGTTTTTACGCGAAAACTTGCGATAAGCAACAAAAAAACCGCCATTTTAGGGCGGTTTTTTTATTTATTCTTGGCGGTCCCGACGGGATTCGAACCCGCGATCTCGGCCTTGACAGGGCCGCATGTTAGGCCGCTACACCACGGGACCAATTACCTGAGCGGGCAGTAGTTTACCATGAGGGTATGATGGTGTCAATACAATATGCGATTTTATACATGGCTTTACGAAAATTGGAAAATTTCCGGCGTGGATACAAAATATAAAATGACTCCCAGGATTAACATTGGGAGTCGTCTGTCTTTTTTTTTCGATAAATACTACAAAGCGATCTGTGGTCTCATCTTATGCCATTCCGTGGCTTCCTGGAAGGCGTGTCCGGCGCGCAGTACGCCCGCCTCATTCCATGCGCGTGAAACGATTTGCAGGCCAATGGGTAGTCCTTCTTTTGTAAATCCACATGGAACTGAAAGCGCGGGCAGTCCGCTCAAATTGAAGGGCGCTGTGAAGCGGGTCAACTGACGGGCACGTTCGATGGCGTTCTCGCCTTCCAGTATAGGAGCGGGGATGGGAGTTGTGGGGAGCAGGAGCGCATCATATTCATCGAATAACAACTCGCATCGTCTCTTGACCTCAGACTGGGTGTGCCTTGCAAGAGAATACTCGCTGGAGGTGAATGCGGCGCCAGTCTCCAGCCGTTGACGCACATCCGCGCCGAACCAATCAGGATGTTCCCTCATGCGTTCGCGATGGAAGGCCGCGCCATCGGCCTGTGTCATGATTCCGTTGGCGAGTGCGGCTTCCTTGAGAAAATCCACATTCACTTCGGTGATGACAACGCCTTGTTCTTCCAAAATTAATGCGGCTGTTCGGACAGCTTCCAACACTTCGGCGTCTGATGCGTCGACATAACTTCCGACTGCCAGCGCGATCTTGCGCCCGCTCATTCCATCCCGCAGATGACTGTAATAATCGCCGGGCAAAGTCTTCAGTGATGCGGGGTCCAGTTCATCATATCCACTCATTACTTGAAGCATGAGCGCCGCGTCTTCGACCTTGCGTGTGATCGGGCCGGCGTGATCGAGATTCCATGAAAGCGGAAGGATGCCGCGCAAGCTTACGCGTCCATACGTAGGTTTGAGTCCCACCACACCGCACAAGGATGCTGGGATGCGGATAGAACCGCCTGTATCTGTTCCAAGCGCGGCCATGGCCATGCCTGTTGAAACGGCGACTGCGCTTCCGCCGGAAGAGCCGCCAGGTGTGCGGGTGATATCCCACGGATTTCTACATGCGCCGAAATGCGGATTGTTATTGGTTACGCCGAGCGCGATCTCATGCGTGTTGGTCTTACCAATGACTTGTGCTCCCGCCTTCTTTATTTTTTGGACAACGAAAGCATCTTCGTGCGGAACATTGTCCGCGAAGAATTTTGAGCCGCCTGTTGTGCGGATTCCCTTGGTATCGTACAGGTCTTTCACTGCAACAGGAATTCCATAAAGCGGCATACTTCCAGATGGAGGCTGGACATTCTTTTCAGGCGGGATTACGGTGATGAAGGCATTCAGCGTCGGGTTGAGTCTCTCAATTTGACGGTAGCAGGCTGAGGCTAGGTCAGATGCGCGATTTTCCTCATTTTTAGCTAGGTCGCGCTGGTCAGTCAATGACATTGATTCTAAGTTCATAATACGGCAGATTATATCCAAATTGAAGTTCTAATCCATAGCCTATCTGTACTGATTTAAATAAAAATGTCATTGCGAGGAGCTCAGTCCTTCTCCGAAGCAATCTCCTTGGTGATGGGGATTGCTTCGCCGCCCGGGTGGATAAGCGGGGCTCGCAATGACATTTTTGTGTTTTAGAACAATCCAACTACTTTGCCGGTCTTGAGATCGAGATCAACGTCGTAGAATACGGGGCGTGTAGGCAACCCAGGCATCGTTCTCATATCGCCGAGGATCGGGTAAAGGAAGCCTGCTCCTACAGAAGCGCGGATTTCGCGAACGATAATGCGGAAGCCGGTGGGAGCGCCTTTCTTCGAGGCGTCGGTGCTGAACGAGAGGTGGGTCTTCGCCATGCACATGGGAAGTTTGTCGAAACCGAGGCGGGTGTAGCGCGCGATCTGTTCCTCGGCTTCGGGGGAGTAATCCACACCGTCGGCGCGATAGATTTCGCGGGCAATGGTTTCGATCTTCTCCTTGATGGGGATTTCCAGCGGATAAAGGAATTGGAATTTGCTGGGTTTCTCTGCGGCTTTGATAACAGCTTCGGCCAACTTCTTCGCGCCAGCGCCGCCATCGGCCCAATGGGTGGAGACGACAGCATCCATCGCACCCATCTTGAGCGCGGCTTCGCGGACAAGTTCCACTTCGGCGGGTGAGTCTGTGGCGAAGGAGTTGACAGCTACAACAACGTTCACACCATATTTGAGTGCGTTCTGAACATGGCGTTCGAGGTTTGGAAGACCGGCGCGAAGCAGGTCGAGATTCTCGTCTGTATATTCCGAGGCGAGCGGTTTGCCGGCCACCACTTTTGGCCCGCCGCCATGCATCTTGAGCGCGCGCACGGTTGCGACCAGTACGACCACTTGTGGGATCAAACCGGAGTATCGGCATTTGATATCGAAGAATTTTTCCATGCCAATGTCTGCGCCGAAACCTGATTCAGTGATGACATAGTCTGCAAGTTTGAGCGCGATCTTGTCTGCGATGATGGATGACTGTCCATGCGCGATGTTGGCGAATGGTCCCGCATGGACGAAAGCAGGAGTGCCTTCAAGGGTCTGCATCAGGTTGGGTTTGATCGCATCCTTCATTAACACGGTCACAGCGCCAGCTACGCCGAGGTCTTCAGCGGTGACAGCTTCGCCGCGCCTATTTGTTGCGACCACCATGTTGCCAAAGCGTTCGCGCATATCTTCAAGGTCTGTGGTCAAAGCAAGTACAGCCATGATCTCGGAAGCGACAGTGATATCGTAGCCGGAGCGATGCTCGTGCCCGGCTTCATCCTTGCCCATGCCGACCTGTACTTCGCGCAGGAAGCGGTCATTGATGTCGATCACGCGGCGCCAGGTAATGGTGGATTCATCGATGTCCAGGCGGGAGAAGCGTGAGCGCTCTTCAGTTGTCAGTTCGTTGGGGTCGGTCTTGTCAATGCCAAGTTTCTTCAAGCGGCGCAACATGCTGGGGGAGAACCTGCGGCCGCCCTTCTTATCCAGCGGACAAAGAGCATTGAATAACTTTTCATCATCCTGCATCTTTTCGTGCATGACACGCGCGTCCAATGCGGCCGCAGTCAAATTGTGCGCGGCTGTAATGGCATGGATGTCGCCTGTCAGGTGCAGGTTGAAATCTTCCATTGGGATCACCTGCGAATATCCGCCGCCGGCGGCTCCGCCTTTGATGCCAAATGTGGGTCCCTGCGATGGCTGGCGGATGGCGGTGATAACCTTCTTGCCTAACAAGGCGCCAAGAGCCTGTGAAAGACCGACAGTAGTTGTGGTCTTGCCTTCGCCGAGCGGAGTGGGCGTGATGGCGGTTACGTCAACGTATTTTCCGTTTTTGCGATTCTTCAGGCGTTCCAAAATCTCAAGCTTAACCTTGGCTTTGTATGGACCATACAATTCAAGTTCATTTTCGCGAATGCCGAGTTCGGCGGCCACTTGCAAAATGGGCTTGAGTTTCGCGGCCTGCGCGATGTCAATATCAGATGGCACCGGGCGGACGAGTTTCAATTTCGTCGGCTTGAACATTACTTTGGCTTTTGCTGCAACAACTTTCTTTGCCGCTACTTTCGGTTTGGCTTTCGCCTTCGCGGTTTTCTTAGTGATTTTTGTCTTGGTTGCCATAGAATCTCCTTGTAGATTATATATAATCCAACACGTCTATTATCCGATTTTTCACAAAAAAAGCAAGAGCGTTTCGTCACCTCTTTGTCATTCAATCAAGAGTGTGCCCACGTTTTCACCATTCAAAGCCCGAGTCAAGAATCCATTTTCTTCCGCAGAGAAGATTTGTACAGTCAAACCTTTATTTTTTTTGATCAATTCAAGCATTTCCTCCACTTTGGCCTTCATCCCACCAGTGACGTCGGTGCTGGTCGAGCCGCCGATTCCTGCGCGCATCTTCTCGTAATCTGACAGTTGAATCTGTTTAACAAGTTTTGTCCTCGCTGGGAAATCCTCCCACACCCCGGCTTCGATGCCTGCCAGCAAAATCCGCGTAGGGGAGAACTGTTCCGCGAGAAAGGCAAATACATCCTCTGTAGACAGGATCGTCCCGCCAAGAGATTCGTCAAAGGCCACATCGCCATGCACAACTGGCAGAAGATGTGCTGTTAAAGATTTGCGTATAGCCAATATATTATGATATGTAACTTTTCGATTATCTGAAATCATGGATGAGGATGGATGAATTGAAATCGCGGGCAGCCCGGCGTTGAGCAGCGACTCGATCACGTGGCGGGTGAGTTCTGCGGCTTGATACTTGACTTCTGCAAAGCCATACCAATAGCGTTTGCTCCCGCCGCCTTGAGCAGGAAGCCCATTGCGCGTGCCGTATTTCTTCGCGGCGGTGTGTCCAAAGGAGCCGGAACCATGCCCGAGAATCAGGAGCAGGCCCGGGTTTGAGTCCAGGACCGTTTTTATTTCCAGTGCCAGTTCCTTTAGTTTGTCGAGTCGCGGGGTGTAGGGTTTATCCTTGTCTGTGATCAGTGATCCACCCAGTTTGAGAAAGATGATTTCGTTGGCCATGGCCACATTATAACGTTAACCCTTTGAGGCGCTGCGTTCAGGGCCGGGCGTTTGACGTTATAATCCTGTTCATGGATATTCGCGCAGGGATTTTTGTTTTGGCGTTTTTTGCCGTGGCAGGCACGGTCGTTGCGGTTCGTGCTGCAATTAAAAATATGCAGGCGGCTCGTAATATTCAGGCGACGTATAAATTATCCTTCTATAACATGCGCCGCCGCCGCTACAATTTCAACGCATTGCAGTTGTTTGTCCTCGCTTTGATGTTATTTGCCTGCGCTTTGTGGCTTCCCTTTTATGGCGAGCCAATGGCTTATGTTTATTTCCCGCCATCACCTACTTCATCACTGACACCTACTATTACTTTAACGCCAACGATCACGTTAACGCCTACTCTCACATTGGTGCCGACCATTACACTTACGCCATCGGTTTCAGATACACCAACGCTGACCCTTACGCCATTCCTGCCAGTTGCCATTGAGGCTTTGTTTGAAGGGCAGGTGACTCCCAACCCGGATGCGGTATTCACTCCGCTTCAATTTTCGACTAATTTCGACGGCACGAACCCGGTCGATCCCAAAACGGTTTTTGAGCTTCCAATCCAAACCATGTACGCCGGATTCGATTACAACAATACGCTCCCGGGCGTTCAATGGACCGCGCTCTGGTACCGCGATGCGCAACTGGTCTGTTATGAGACCCAGCCCTGGAATGGCGGCACAGGCGGGATTGGCGGCTATACCGAATGCTCCGATCCTGTCGGCGGGTGGCTGGCCGGTTCGTATGAAGTTCAGATCTTTATGGGATACGAATGGAAAGTAGTCGGGCGTTTTATTGTTCAGGATAATCTTTCAACTCCCACATCGACCGGTACCCCCGGATTGATCACAGAAACCCCCACACCATAAAAAATCGTAAATCCAAAATCCAAAATCCAAAATCCAAAATCCAAAATCGAAGGAATTTTCCATGACCGAAAAAGCATTTCAAGATTATTACCCTGAATACTTCGCTCATTGTTACGGATGCGGAAGCATGAATGAACTGGGACATCAAATAAAAAGTTTTTGGGATGGAGAGGAATCAGTTTGCCACTTTCAGCCCAAGCCGTATCACACCGCCATCCCCGGCTATGTGTACGGCGGACTGCTCGCCTCGCTGGTGGATTGCCACGGCACGGGAACTGCCGCCGCCGCAGGCTATCGCGCTGAAAACCGCGCCATGGACAGCGAGCCGCCTCTGCGTTATCTCACCGCCTCTTTACACGTAGACTATCTTAAGCCCACGCCATTGGGGCCTGTGTTGGAGATTCGCGCCAGGGTGAAGGAAGTTAAGGGACGCAAGGTTGTAATTGAAGAATGGATCGTGGTTAATGGCGTGAGCACCGTGCGCGGGGAACTGGTCGCTGTGCAGGTGCCGGAGAGTTTGGTGAAGGAGTTGTTGGAAGGGTGAAGCAACTCTTCTGCTGGCATGGCAATTCCGCGCTAGATGATTTTCAAAAACGCTTCCACCACAGCCGGTTCAAAATGCCTGCCGCTTTGTTCGGAAATGTGCGCCAGCGCCTTATCCTTCGACCATGCCAGACGATACGGCCGGTCTGAGGTCAGGGCATCCCATACATCCACAATGGCAAAGATGCGCGCTGCCAATGGAATCTCTTCTCCTTTCAAACCTCGCGGATATCCTGTGCCGTCCCACTTTTCGTGATGGCAGTATGGAATATCCACTGCGGGGTGTAAATATTCAATGGGTCCCAAAAGCCTGTACGCGTGCGCAGGATGCTGCCGCATGACTTCCCACTCGCGTTCGTTCAGCGTGCCCGGCTTGAGCAGGATCGAATCGGGAATTCCCATTTTACCGATGTCGTGTAGAAGCGCGCCGCGTTGAACATTTTCCAATTCACTTTCTCTGATTCCCATCGCAAGCGCCAGATCAAGTGTCATTTGCACCACGCGGCGTGTGTGACCTTCGGTTTCCTGATCGCGCAGTTCGAGCGCGTGCGCCCAGCCTTCCAGCGTTGAATCGTACGCGCGCGCGAGGTCGGTTGCATCCTTCTGGGTTTGTTCGTGCAGGGTCGCGCGATAAATTGCGTTCGCGGCAATATCGGCTACCGCAACAAGCAGGCGGACTTCATTTTCCGAGATATTCTTGCTATGTCCCATCCATAGAAAACCAATCACCTGGTCTTGTGCAATCAAAGGCACGCCAGCGCTCGCAGGAATATTGTCCATTGAATAAGCTGGGATGCCGATCCTTGAACCACCCTTGATATTATTGTTGTGATGCGGACGTCTTGTCTTGCTGATAACGGCATTCATACCCGTTCCTGATGGCTGGCGAAAACCGATAAGCGAGGCCCACGCTCCGTACGCCGCTTCGACCACGGCATCGCCGTTGATGGGATCGATAATCTCAACCGACATTGATTCGCAGTGGAGCAGCCTGCTCAATTGTTCCAAAATAACTGGCAGCATCTCGGCGCGGGTTGACGCAGTGCGTAACGCTTCGCTGACTATGGCGATGGCTTGCAGTTCGTTTTCATGTTGTTTGCGTTCGGTGATATCGCGCACGATGTTCATGATTGCTGGCTTGCCTTCATAGTGAATCAACTGCGCGGTGATCTCGGTAAAAACCGGACGCCCGTTTTTATGCAGAAGGATCGTTTCGAAATTCGCGGCTCCCTTCAATTCGAATTCAGATTGCCTAAATTGCAATTGTTCTTGCGTCGTATACGGTTCGAGCATCATCGGCGTTAGTTTAAGCATTTCGTCCCTGGTATAGCCGAGCATTTTGGGAGCGGCGTTATTGAGCTCGACAAAAATGCCGGGGGGCCCGTTCGGATTCAGAAGGAAAACGGCGATCCCATCTTTGTTGACCTGAAAGAGTTCACGGTATTTCTTTTCGCTTTGCAGGATTCGTTCCTCCGAATATCTGCGCTCGCTGACATCGCGGATGACGGCCGTAAAGAAGATACCCTCCTGCGTCTTCCACTCAGCCAGTGACATTTCAATGGGGAATTCCCTGCCGTCTTTTGCCAGCCCTGTGACCTCCACCGTCCCCCCCGTAATTTTCCTCTCATTACTTGAAAGGGCGCGCGCAACGCCGTGGCGCTGCAACTCTCGGAATTGTTCAGGCACAATCTGGCTAACAGGCGCGCCGATCACTTCATTGGTTGAATAACCGAAAATAGTTTCAGCCGCAGGATTCCAAAAGACAATATTTCCGTGGGTATCCATTGTGATGATTGCGTCATTTGCCGTTTGCACAACCGCGCGAAAACGAGCTTCGCTCGACATAAGTGCCTGTTCCGAGTGTTTGCGTTCGGTAATATCGCGGTGAAATGCCTGGATGATTTGTTTACCGCCCACGGAGATCAAGCCTGTTGACACTGCCAGGGGAAAGGTATGCCCATTCTTGTGATAATGTTCCGACTCGAATTCGATGACCTCCCCGGCCATAACGCGCCTTATCCTTTCAGGCGATAGGCGCGCGCTTTCCGGTGTATCCAGGTCCTGAAGACGCATCCCTTGCATTTCTTCCACACTATAACCGTGCATCCTTGCGAACGATTCGTTTACCGCCAAAATCTGGAGGTCAGTGGACAGGTAGAATGTGCCGTCGCTAGCTTCCTGGAATAGTGTTCGATAACGCTCCTCGCTTTCGTGTAATGTCTCTTCCGCTTGCTTGCGCTTGGTAATGTCGCGATAGTTGAGCACAATTGCTTGAACATTCGGCTCATTGAGCAGATTGGTGGCCGAGCACTCGATCCAGCGCCAGGTACCGTCGGCGTGCAACAGGCGGAAGGCGCCCTCTTGAATACTCCCTGGCACCTGAACGACTTGCGCGTACATGTCGCTTGTCCACGCTTGATCGCTGGGATGCATCAGCTCGAAAATGTTGTGTCCCACAAACTGATTCCGCGCGTACCCCAGCGTATTGTCAACCGAAGGGCTTTCCCATAGCAAGGTTCCGTCCGCCGCCAGAAGGGAAATGTTGTCCCGCCCATGTTCTATCAGCGCGTGGAATCTTTCATCCGACTGACGCAAGGTTTGGATCAAATGCTCATTACCGCGCAGGAGTGAAATGGTAATGACGCTGAATGCCAGCAGAATTAACAGCATCACGATCAGGTCGCCGGTATCGGAATAATCGAAAAGAAATTGCGTGTTGGGAATTAATTTGGTCACAATGGCCAGACCCATAATAACCGCAGTGAAGTATGGGATTATCCGCCAGCTAAAAAGCAACCCAGAGAAGAAAATTAATGCAGGCCAGGCAATGATCGCCACATCATGGATTCCAAAACCCACAAAAATATTGAATTGAATGACAATTAATAGGGCGGCAATCAGGATTACAGCCGAGCTTCTCGAGTGACCTGCGCGGTTCAGGAGCCATCCAAAAAAACAGACGAACCCGAGCAGGAACAATGACAGATAGGAGTTCATGTCGTAGAAATACATAACACTTCCACCGATCATACAGGTGATGATGATCATCAGATGCATCAAACCCACCATTGCCTGCTTGTCATTTTGAAATGCCGCATGTTCAAATTGATTGATCAGCGATTGTTTGGGATCTGACCTTGGAATTTCCATAATACACCCTTTACTTCCGCTATTTCGATCCGATATCTCATGCGCCACGCATTAATTCACCGTGCGCATCCAGCCATATTCCCTGAGTGACAGCGACGCTCCGTTCATTTGGTTGGACACGTACGCTTCGCACACAGAAAACACCGACAAAAAGCGGGTTTATAAAACCTGGCACTACCGTTTTTAACGAGAAAACTAAATTTTTCCGCTGGAAACGGGAGAGACTAAGAGTTCGTAAAAATATAACTTCCCGCAACCTCGTCCTTGCGAGCCCGATAGGGCGAAGCAATCTCCTTTTTGTGAGGGAGATTGCTTCGCCGGGAAGTTCACCCTCCTCGCAATGACGGAAGTTATTAACTCACCTTACGCAGTTTTCTTCAAGAAGCCTGTTTTTTTGTTCGGATTGCGGGCTTTAGTCCGCTTCTTGCCGAAAACGCGGACTAAAGCCCGCAATCCAACTTTTTTGCGTAAGGTGAGTTATTAATTTATTGACCCTAAAATATTTTTCCGTGAAAATCAGTTTGATCCGTGTTGTCCGTGCCTCAAAAAAGCAGGACGAAACGGTCTTTCCAAGGCGGGTTCTTAAGTTCCATCCTGCAAAACAGGATTAACCAAAATGCTTTTTCATCGGCTTGAAATAAAAATCCTCCCAGCCTGATTTATAACCCTCCGCCTGACCTTCAGGGATATTCCAATGTTTGAGAGTCAATTTAGTACTAGTGTGGTTTTCTTCCAATAGAATTTCAACAATCGAATCTTCCGCCTCCGATGGAAACTCTGCTGTGCGCCAGGCCTGCAGAATGCGGCGGTTCGGTTCCAATTCCAAAAACATGCCCCAGATGTAACCATCCCACGCGGTGAAGTCGCCATTCACGGTGCCGTCCACTTTTGCGGGACTGCCCGTGATCGCCTTGTGTCCTTCCGTCGAGAGCCATGCTTTATAGATCGTTTCTGCTTTTGCATTGATCGTAACAGTAAGAACGAACTCGTTTTTCATGGTTACCTTTCATGTCGCTGCGGGAAGAACAAGTGCGCTCCTCGCAACGACATAACCTATATTGCCTTCACTTGTTTGCTTGTTTTCATCTCTGCTGCGATCCGCGCGGCGAGACGCGCATTGTTCAACAATAATGCCAGATTCGTGCGCAGGGATTTCCCCTCTGTCAATTCACTGATGCGACTTAATAAAAACGGAGTGAGTTTCTGCCCGTGGATTTCCTGCTCGATCGCTTCTGCGGACGCTTTGGCAATCATCGGTTCCATTTCGGACTTTGAGATGGCTTCTGTTTCAGGGACAGGATTCGTCACGAGGACAGCGCTGCGCATCCCAAGCCTCCAGTGTGCCTGAGCGAAGTCTGCGACCTCTTTGGGCGAATCCAATCGCACGCTCACATTCAGTCCGCTTTCGCGCGAATAGAATGCTGGAAATTCGTCAGTTTGATAACCGACGACAGGCACGCCCATGGTTTCAAGATATTCCAAAGTTGCGGGCAAATCCAAAATGGCTTTCGCGCCCGCGCAGACAACGATCATGGGAATCTCCGCCAGTGCGTGCAAATCCGTTGAAATATCAAACGCTGATTCTTTGTGGACGCCGCCGATTCCTCCAGTGGCAAAGACTTTGATTCCCACCAACTGTGAAGCGAACATTGTCCCGGCGACCGTAGTGCCGCCATTCTTCTTTTTGACGATGGCTGTGGCGAAATCACGGTGACTCACTTTGAGCACCGAGTCTGACTCAGAAAGCCGTACCAACTCCCCGTCCGAAAGACCGATGCGGATTTCTCCGTCAAGCAGTGCGACGGTGGCCGGTACCGCATCATGGTCGCGTACTTGTTGTTCCATGTCGCGCGCCAATTCCAAATTTTGCGGCTGCGGAAGCCCGTGTGTAATGACAGTTGATTCGAGCGCAACGACAGGTGTGCCGAAATTTAACGCGCGCGCGATCTCGGGAGAAAGAGTGATGTTGGGGTTTTTCATGAAGGCCTTACCCAGTGAGGGGTGAGCATGGTCAGGTTGGCCAATGCTTTTTCGATGCGCGCGAGTTCTTCCTGCTTTTCTTCCAAAGGCCGGTTATCGTTCTCGATCAGTGTTTTTCCCGCGATCAATTCCTTGCGAAAGGCCTTCAGCATTTCCTGCGCAACGACTTTGGCGTCGCTCTTGCTGGCTTCCTGTTGGAAATATTGTCTTCTGAATTCCGGGAAAGAAACCACTGATTCCAATTCCTTGATTTCCTTTTCCAATTCCTTGATGGATACTTCCTTTTCCTTGTTCGAACTGCTGCGCGACGTGCTGATTTTTTCGTAGCTTGAAATGACAACATTGTTTACAAGATTCATGATCTCTGCCATTTCATGGCGCTTTCCAGAACGTTCAACCGCGTCGCGTTTCTTTGCGTTCTCGCGTGAAAGATTCCAGGCTTCCTTGTGTTTATCGAGGATCAGATTGCTTGGAAGCTGCCAGGTACCGATGTCTATCCACTCAACAGATACGCCAAGTTTGGCGGCTTTCTCTTTGAACTGTTTGTTGAAGAATTGAGCGGTAATTCGCGAGCGGGATTCAAAGTTTGGCGCCTGGGATTCTTTTCTTTCGCCCGGAACTGTTTGTTGGCCGGTCATCTCGATCCGCATCTGCGCAATGGTCTGGTCGTTGGACGAGGCATGGTCCACTTCCTTTTGGCTGATGCTGGCGAGGACTTCGCTGAGCGTGCGTGACCTTATCAAATCTTCAAGCTCGGAAATGATGAGCGGAATCACGGTCGTATCCCACGGGAAAGCTACTCCGGATGCGGTGGATGGCACAGGGGTGATGGTGGTCTGATTATAGACAAGCGCCCGGACTGCGGCTTCATCGAATAAATACGCGTCACCCTGCACCTTGTCATCTTTTTGCTGCCTGCGCAGCAGGCTGAAGATCACTTTGATGCCTTGCGCTTCTATCGGGATGCCGTCTTTCGTGCGTGACTTAACCGAAAGGCCGCTGACGAATTGGTCGCGCAGGTTAATAATGGCGTATTCGCGTTTGCCCACCTCGTCAAATTTTCCGATCTCACGGATGCGCTCGAACCTGCCAAGTTCCCACGGATCATTTCGCGGAAAAATGACTTTTGGCTCTCCATCCACTTTTTCAAGGAGCGCCACGCTGTCGAGGTTGACCTGAATTTCGCCCGGCCCGCCGATAAGAATGAGAGGCGATCTTTCATCGTTTTCGGAAATCTTGCCTTCCTTGATCGTGATCTTTTCGCCGCCGTAACCGAAGGTTACTTCCTCGAGAAATTCAGCCGCAAGGTCTTCGTTATCTAATTCATAAATATCATCGAGATATTTAGCCGCCATCTTTTTCGAGAGGCTGTAAACCACTGCCAGCAGGGGAACGTATTTGAACAGGCTCATGCCAATGAGGATTGCGCTGGGAATCTGTCCCTGTGCCCTTAGTTGTGTCCACACGCTCAAAACTGTAAGTACCATGGTAAAGCCGCTTAGCATAAGCCATACAGCTGCGCCGGCCAGGCTGCGCCATCTATTCCTGAACTCCACGCTTTTATCTGTCAGGCCGAAGAGCAGTGACGTGAAATCGTTTTTGTTTGCGCTTTTCTTCATGGCTTGTCCCCATTTGGTGTATTGCCGGGCGCTGTATTGGTGCTGTTATCCAACAGCCACTTCCATATATCATCCAGTTTTCTTAACCCAATTTCTGTTTCGCTGTTGGCGCTGTTTTCACTGAGGATATGTTCCCTTAGCGGCTGGATCAACAGTTGGAGGATCTTGAATGGATTTTCCTGCGGCAGGGTTGGTTTGCCGCTGAACTGTTTGGATGCGATCCTTGCGAAATTCTTGCTTGCTTCCTCCCGCGATGCGGTTTCGATCAGGGATGCTTTCTCCAGTAAATACTTTTCCTCTTTTTTGGCAATGGTCATCCACTCCGCGCTCCATTGCTCGATGGTCTGTTTTTCGATGTCCGGGTCGAAGAGTATGTTGTGGATACGCACTTCCATGATCTCGAGTCCGCGTGATTGCAGTTGTTGATACTCAAGGCTCTCCTGCCATTCCCCGGTCTTGCTGCCTGTATCATCGAGCGCCTCCACGCTATGCTGTTTGACGCGTTTGTTGATCATGCTTTCAATGGTCTGCAGACCGCTGGTTCCTTTGGATGCGAAGAGTTCCCCGAATTTGAATTTCCGAATGTACTCGCGCCAGACATTCACAACCAAATGCGCCGGAAGCTTGTTCCAATCCATGCGGGCTTTTCGGTTCTCTGATGTTCCAAGTTCGAGGACTTCGCGTGTGATGGCGTTACGGACCGAATTTGCATCGTATCCATATTGCGATGTCACGCCGCTTTCGGTCGGTGTCTTATCCTTGGGGTGCTTGATGCTGAACCTGATGCTGATCGTGGGCGAAACCTCAAACCCGTCACGGGTCAATCCGCTGGTTTGATGGCGGCGGCCTTGCGTTTCGTTGTAGTCCTTTGGATTGACCGGCACAGGATTGAGGAAAGGCTGCTCGGTCGCCAGCGGACCGATGAACTGCCACTGCGACCGGAGATCAACACTCCCTGCGATATATTCGTTCCCTCGCGTGAATTTAACTCCGGGGCCAACGGTGTCTTTGATCTCTGTGTCTGTGCGTAAAACCGCCGCGCTGGCTGTATCCAAAACAATCACGCCCGGTCCGCGCCTGTTGGTCTCTCCCTCATGCATGATGACGCGCCCGTTCTTGATGAAGTATGCAGGCCCACGCGACCCGGTCTCGAAATTCTTGACACGGGAATAGATCTCCTGCCTGTATTTTGAGTTTTGAATTGGAAGAACGAATTGGGAGAAAAAATAAATCAATCGGTCAAGCAGGTACATGGCAACTGAAATATCCACGACCAGTAAAACGGCGCTGACGGCCATATTAAACGGAACGTTTGCCGCCCAGATAATGAGATGCCAGACCGCGCTGGTAACGAGCACAACGCCGATTGGGGATTGCAGGAGATTGCCGATTTCGTTGAAAAGCTTTCGCATCATTTGGGCCTGATTCTAAAGCAGAATCAGGCAATCCGGCAACCAATATTGCGTTTGGAATTTTGGTGCGATTTCCCTGCTTTTATGATTGTTATCAACTCACCTTACGCGGTAACGCGAGATTTATCTCGCAAAATGGGCGACATAAATGTCGCGCTACAGGCGGACTGCGTAAGGTGACTTATTAAAAGATCGTCTCAGTGACAATAACTGACTTCAGGTTGTCACCTTTGTTTCTTGAACACCTGCCAGCGGAATTCTTAACGAGAAGCCGCCACAGGCAGCGCGGCAATCTTTGGCCATTTATTCATCCAGATACCGTATACTCCGCGGTGAATCTTTTTTCCTGCCATCCGCCTTTGCGTTGACGACGGGCTTGTCAATGATAAATAATTCGTTCTCACTTTCGAGCGAATATGCGTGTGTCACATTCGTGGGGGTGATTACCTTATGGTCATTAATGCTGCCAAACCAAAGCAGCCCCCCGACTACGAACGCGCCCATCATCAAATATCCAAATGAATGTCCTAATACGAGCAGGCGAACGCTGGCATAAAATATTGCAAGTAAGGCGGCCGCCTCCCAGACATGTAATGGAATGTTGTATTTAAAGAATTGCCTTGGTCTTCTTCTCTTTACCTGTTCGGTCTTGCGCGCAGGATAATCAAATTCATCAATTAACTCGAACATCACCATGTCATCCTGAGAATGGGGTTCCTGTTCAGGTTCAATATAAAGCATACTCCGCGAGTGTGCGTCATTTATATTCTGTTTGAAGTCAGTCAGGCCTTTGAGCAGGCATTTCTGATAGTCGCGGATATCTTCCTTTTCCTCGTTGCTTAGTTCCTTGTTCTTTAATATCCTCTCCATGAGCCATTCCAGATCGTTACGACTCTGGCATATCTGCAGGTAGACTTTCCATGCCATGACATTGTTTGGATTCACCCGCACGACAGCATCGAGGACCAGCTCGGCGTTTTGAAGCTGATTGGCGTCGATCAGTTGGCAGGCTCGTTCCAATAGGTGGGTGGAAATTGACATGGTGGGACTCCGGGTGAGTGACAGGAAATAAATGAAGGATTACATGCTGCTCATTTTTTCATCCACACGTTGGAGGATGAAGCGTTGAGTGGCTTGCAGATAATCCTGGTCACGTACTTGTGTATCCCAGATCGTTGCTATGTAATTCTTTAGCCCTTCCAGGTCGCGCCGGGTTGTACAGATGCGAATATAGGCGTCCCAGGCATCCACATTTTGAGGGTCGGCATGTAAGACCTGATCAAGAATGGACTGAGCTTCGGCATATCGCTTTTTGCCAATAAAATAATATGATTGATCCAACAGTTCCCATATTTTTGCCATTTCATCGCTCCTTATCTTTATATGCTGCAATCATATCGGGCATGTCCCGCGGGCGCTACCCGAACAACTTCCTGATTGATATGCTCATTTTTGCCCATGCTGGAGGGCACATTTTGACATACACGCGCCCTTTTTCTCCGCCATTATTTCAATTGACCTTTTGCAAAAATCTTTTGTGCCGCATACCTGCCCTGGGGACGGTGCCAGGGCAGGCTGCAGAGAAGAAAGAGGTTTAAGAACCTAAGGCGCAACTCTTATTTTCACTTTTGCGGGACGCAGATGAACACAGAAAAACGCAGACCCTCTTCTCTTAAATCAGCGAAATCAGCGTTTCGCTTTGCGAGCGTCCCGAAAATGGTCTTTGGAAAAGAGTCGCACATTGGGTGTGTAAGAGTCTTTTCTCAAAGGTCTCCGTGTGCTCTGTGGCTGCTTAAGCTTTTGTGGGATGATTTTTTATCTCCCGCCTCCGAATCAAATGCTCCAAAATTTACCCTTGCCACGAATATAAACGAAGATATAATAGGCACATTCGTTTGTTCACATTCTCACTAGGAGTAAATTCCAATGACTCACATTATCACCAGTTTATGCGTTCGTGACCGCGGTTGCATCGAAGTATGCCCCGTCGAGTGTATGGTTCCCGGCCAGCCTCTTGCTGAATGGCCGTGGATCTATATTGATCCTGATACATGCATTGACTGTGGCGCCTGCGTGCCTGAGTGCCCGTTTGCTGCCATCTTCCCAGAAGATGAAGTCCCTGCTGCCTACACTGCCAAAGGCGGTGAATACATCAGTAATGTTGGGCTCACCGGTCATTATGAGGCCACCAATCACCATGGTAAGGCTGTCGTTCTTGAGACGACAAGACAACTCAGCGCCGGCGAAGTTGTAGACCTCACCCCCGACGTCAAACCAAACTACGCTTTCTTCAAAGGCGGCCCCGGTTACGGAGCCAAAGACAGCGATCAGGGCGTGTAACATAGAACTTAATCAAAAAAGGCCGGTTTCTCGCCCGGCCTTTTTTGATTCCATTTGCATTCTATTGATTCAACGCCATATCCAGAATACTGCTCCCAATTTGATTGGCGAGTGAATTATTTTTTTCCTCCAGCGTAACAACCAACACAAGCGGCGTCCCTCCCCAGTCCGGCAATGTGCCGGCAAACAGCCATGTGATTGGACCTTCGTCCGCGATTGCCTGGCCAATATGACTCCAGTACGGCTTGCCATCCACGATGAAGGATAGCGCCGCTTCATTCGCCGCCTCGGGCTGGATCACCTCAACAGGCTGATTCTCGGCTGAAAGCACCACCCATCCTTGCTCGGGCGTGTTCACTGCCATGGCGATACGCGGTGTCGGTTCGATGCCTTGATGACTTAATATTGCAGCGGCAAGACTCATCTGTAATGGGCTTACCTTTAATTCCTTCGGTATATTATTTTCCGCGTCAAACGCGACCGGCATGTTGATGGTGGGCGATTGATATAAACCAAGCATTTGATAAAACTGATCCAGCTCAGAATCTGTTGGCTGATTATTTCCGAACTCTGCACGCAGGAGCGGGCGCAGTGCTGTACCAATCGGATACAGACCTTGTGTTGCGCGATTTACCAAGGGCGCGGAGGGGTTGGCAGTAAGGGCATCCCCTTCTGCGTCAAGATTGTTTGGGTTATAGGTTGGGTGTGAGGCCATGATCAGAATCTCGCCTGTTTGAGCATTCATCAGAATAACCGAACCAGCATGTTCTCCAAGTAATTGATCCGCTTGAGTTTGCAGTGTCAGATCAATGCTAAGGCGTACATCCAAGCCGGGCGGGGGAGTGCCGTAGAGTAATTGATCCCACAAAATAAGGCTGGTCGGGTTTCCCTGCAGGCCGCGTAAATAATTATCGAGGCTGGCTTCCAACCCTGCCTGTCCGTAAATGGGATGTGTATAACCAGTGACTGGTGCGAGGTTAGGGTACATATAAACCCGATTGTACGTTCCACTTTCACCCTCAGTGACGTTAATGGGCTGGTTGTTTCTGTCCAACAATTCACCACGCGGAACGTATCGGTCTGCAATGGAGCGGCGGGGGTTATCTGTGCGCTTGAGCAGGTCCGGTCCGCGCACAATTGCCCACCAGGCACTTGTCAATGCAATGGAGGCAAATCCCAATGCGAGCATCCCCGCAAGAAATGTGTACGGTCTTGGGTCTTCCAGAGGAGCCGGTTCGCTATCTTCCAGGTTGCTGATCATGAGTAGGATGGCCAGCGCTATAAAGGATGTTAGTAGGGATGAGCCGCCGTAGGAAACGAAGGGTAGTGTTACGCCAGTAAGCGGGAGCAGGCGCAGGTTACCGCCAATAATCAACAAGCTTTGAATGCCGAAATAGGTCACCACGCCAGCCGCGAGATAACGGCGAAACCTGTCTGCGGAGCGCAGGGCGATGATCAAACCCCGGGCGAGGATCAACCAAATGGTGGCGAGCAGCCCCATCGCCCCGACAAGACCGGATTCTTCCGCTATCGCCGCAAATATAAAATCAGAGATGGCAACCGGCACCAACCGCGGACTCCCAAGCCCAATCCCGCGTCCGATTGTGCCTCCATTGGCGACAGCCAGTATGGATTGCACGATTTGATAAGACTGGCCGGATGGGTCGGCCCACGGATCCAGCCAGGCCTCCACGCGGACTTGAATAATATCTATGAAAAAATACCCCACAGCCAGAGCGAGGATCAAAAAGAAGATGACGCTTAAAAGGATGCGCCGTTTGCCGGTCGCAAGAAAAATGATGATGGTAAATATTGAAACAAAAATGGAGGCGGTGCCGAGGTCGCGTTGAACGAGTAATAGCAGGAGCGAAAGACCCGTGACAACGAGTGTGGGTATCAGCAGGGGCAGCGATGAAAGGCGAATGCTGACTCGGTCTGCGAGATATGCGGAAAGGTAAATTACCAATAAAAGTTTGAGCGGTTCGGATGGCTGAAAATATACCCCGCAACAACCCAGCCACAAATGCGGTCCGCTTCCAAGTGGATTCGTTCCAAATGTCAATGTTAGCGCGGTAATGAGCAGGCCGCCGCTAAGCAATACATATTTATAGCGTCTTAGGAAGGAGAGATTTTTTGGAGCATAAAAAGCCAGGATGAAAACTGCAACGCTCACGCCGAGCCAGATCGTTTGGCGTAAACCAAAGGTTTCGTCCAGTCGCCAGATGGTGAGCAATCCCCATCCACTGAGCAACCCTGCTGCGGGAAGAAGATATGGGTCACGTTCCGGTAAATGCCTGATGGTTGCGCGATGCGCGAAGTTCATCAGCACGATCCAAACAAAAAATCCCAGCCAGTGAGCTAGTCTGTAGTCTACATTCCATGTGCGTTCACGCACGGCCGGGGAAATGGTCAGGATCGCGGATTGGATCAAAAGAACGAGTGCCGCCCAGCGTAAAAGACGACTTTGCTTTGCGTCATGCATGGATTATCTGAAATACTTGCCCACAAGCAAATCAAGATTTTTGCGTGTTTCTGCGGGAATTACTTTTGGATCTGTGATGAGAGCAGTGGCTAATGCCTGTCCGCATTGGCAGACACGCTCCGACTTTGGTTTCCGCACTAAATTGCGGATTGCGTCCTGGGCGATGTGTGTATTTTTATTGAGTGTCTGAATTACCATATCCACTGTGACTGGTGATTCGCTTTCATGCCAGACGTCATAATCAGTGACATGAGCCATGGTAGCGTAGCAAAGTTCAGCTTCACGCGCAAGGAAAGCCTCCGGGGAGGCGGTCATACCGATAATAGACATCCCCCAGGTCCGGAATGTTTTTGATTCCGCTTTGGTTGAAAAACGAGGCCCTTCTATTGTAATGAACGAGCCGCCCCGGTGAGTGGCTGCACCTGTTGCGCGAACGGCCGCTTCCACCTGATTTGAAAGGTCTTCACAGAATGGGTCGGCGACGTTTACATGCGCAACAAATCCATTACCAAAAAATGAACGAATGCGATCTTTGGTGTTGTCGAAAATGTTATCTGGAACAACGATGTGTCCCGGGGCATAATCCTCGCGCAATGAGCCGCAAGCGCTGATGCTGACCACACGCTCCACCCCGAGCGATTTCAATGCATAAATGTTTGCACGATAAGGCACTTCTGTTGGCGTGATGTGATGTCCGAGCCCGTGACGTGCAAGAAACGCCACACGCGTGTTTTCCAATGTCCCAACTATGATAGGCGCGCTTGTCTTTCCGAAAGGCGTATCAATGTTGTACTCTTTGGTATCTTCAAGTCCGGGTATACGGTACAGGCCTGAGCCGCCGATGATGGCAAGGGATACAGTTTCAGTCATTTTATTTTTCCAATCTTTGCGTGGGTTCAATAACCAGATTTGGAGAAAGGGTCACGATCAGGTGGGTCGAGCCGCAAATGATCTCGTCGCCGGACGTGATCACAGTGGACATGTTTACCGCAGCCTCATTCAGGATTGTCCCGTTTGTGGAAGCCAGATCGTCCAGCCACCACTGCCCATGGTGATAGGTCAATTGAGCGTGACGGGTGGATACAGTGTCATCTATCAAAGGGACGTCGCAACCGGGGTCGCGGCCGAACGTGATCTCGGGCTGTGCGAAATGTTTGAGGATTGGAGTATCGCTTCCGTGCCTGACCGTTAGGCTGATTCCCGGCACCCGTCGACTCGCAAGTGTCTGACCTTGTTTCTGCACTTCCCGCCATAATAAGAACAAAGCCCATCCGAGAAAACCATACAGGGCAAGGGCTGTGATTAGCCGTAAGGCCAATACGATGGGGCCGCTCATTTTTTCTTGAATTTTGCTGTGGAACGATCTTTGAATACTGCGGTAGCCCGCTCTGCCGTGGAGTTTTGTAGTGGCGCGGTGGATTTCAGGTCTGGTCGGGGAGGCGGGTTGTCCTGTCCGAAGATCAGCGCAACGCCGGCCAATGAGATAACATCTCCCGGATACAGCACGCTTTGGCTGGCGCGTTGTCCGTTTACAAAGGTCCCGCCAGTTGAATTCAAATCGAAAACCACATAACGGCCTTTGATCGCCCGCAATTGAGCATGGTTGCGCGAGACACGCGGATCATCAATGATTAATTGATTATCCAGCCTGCGGCCGATATTTACCACAGGTAAAGTCAATGGGAAAACTTTTACCCCTTCAACGATAAGAAAAGCGTTTTCAGGTAGTTTCCCGGTAGACTCGAGACTTCCAGTATCCAGAGGTGTTGCATTTGTTTCAGCCATAGCTTCGATCCGATGTGATGCCACGATCTGCGCATCATTTAGGGGTATTTTCTCATCAGTTGAGACGGTTATCGTAGGCGATATTGTAAACCGAAAACCTGCTTCCTGCGCAACTGTAGTAATCGAATGTAACAAGACCGCCAGTAATTGTTGATCCTGCCATCTGGCAGAATTGTCGGGGTGTACAATGAGAGTATATATATCTGGCGCGACTGATGAGCCATCATCCATTGATAAAGTATTGATCTGGATCGCAGACGCCAATTTTTGAATAATCACATCCTCGACATTTCTGCCAGGAAGCGCCTTTAGCAAATCCACTTCAACCAATGATTGCAGTCGAGCTTCAAGTTCTTTTAAATTCATTTTAGACTCAATGTGGTCATTATAGAATGCGGCTGGGTTCTCAGCCGGCCTCGGTTCATAAGGCTTGCTTGCAGTTTGGACACGTTTTATCGCTTGCCTTCACCACGTATCCGCATTTTTTGCAGGTGACTGGTTGCGCGTTGCCCAGAGGCGCCCCGCACGCGATGCAGGAAGGCTCCCCGACAGGGTTGGCAGTATTGCAGAATTCGCATGTAAGCCGTTTGAGCTTGTTGGAGAGATCAGTTGATACCCCGGCTGCCTGCGCCGCCTGCGCAATGACCTGCCAGATGCGCTCGCTCATTTGCAGGTTTTCAATATCCTGCGCAATATCATCCAGCCGCCCGAGCAAACTAAATGGATTCCGCAAAGCCGAGATCGCGCTCATGCCCAGACTGGCGGCAACTCCAAACCAGGCCTGTTGACCCAGCTCAACCATGATGCCATCCTCTAATTTTTGGATGGTCACCGTCATGGCGGTTTGTCCACCAGACTCCGCCCCGGGCCGCGTCCCGATCTGCACGATCATCTTATCGCTCTGGCCGAGTGTCTGGGCGCGGGTGTTTCCATGATTGAATTCGCCCAGCAATGCCTGTGTAATATCTACAGGCTTGATGTTCCCGTGATAAATTTTTCGCTCCATGATTTAGATTATAATCGCCTTTGCGATTCTCCTTAAGAGTAACTACGAAATGAAACGAATCAAGTTTTACCCATTGACCTTTGCCAAATTAACCATCCCTTTTGTTTTTTGGATATTGTTTGCATCCCCTTCGACCTTTGTGCTGGCTCAGCAACCGACAGACACTCCCGCCCCTCAAGGGATATACATCACCGTGCTGTCCGATGAGCCGTTTGCGAATGTTCGCATGGGTCCCAGTTCGACAATATATCCCAAAGTTGGAATCTTATATCCCGGTGACACGGCTCCGGCGCTCGGAAGATCTGCGGGTGGAGATTGGATCAAGATCGAATATCCCGGCGCGCCTTATAACCAGGGTTGGATCTATTCGCCGCTGGTGCAGGTTTCTCCCGGCGCATTGCCAATAGTTGGGCCGCCTCCCACTCCTGTTCCACCTGCTACGGCAACCATAGACCCGACTCTCGCCGCTCAATTTATTGTCGTTCCCACGAACACGCGCCTGCCAACATTCACCCCGCCGCCTTCATTGATCGCGCCTGACTATATTACAGCAACATCCGCGAATCCCGGCGATAGTGTCTCATTGGCAGTCATTATTCTTGCCCTCGTCACTTTGGGATTGATCGGCTTCCTGCTCTCTTTGGTTGCGCGTCGATAATCAAATGCTCCCCACTCGAAAAGCACAACTTGTTATTTTTGTGACATTCATCATCCTTGGGCTTGTGCTCACGGTTTATTCGCCGTTGCATTCCACGGCGCTGGCACAGCAGCCGACAGGCTCCATTCCGACGGTTACAGGCACGCCGTCCGGCGCGATCGTTGGCGTTTTTCTTGATCTGCTTCAGATCAATGTTTATTCAGGCCCAAGCGAATTTTTATATCCGGCCATTGGGGTGTTGCTGGCAGGGCAGGAAATACCGGCCTATGGCTACTCTGAGGATCAGTCCTGGATACAAATCTACTACCCTGGCGTGCTAAATTCCAGGGCCTGGGTTTATGCGCCGTATGTAAAAATAGTAAAAGCAGGTCCGCTGCCGCCCTTGGTTGCACCTTCCACGCCAACACCAGCATCAACGACGATTGTGGATATAGACCCGACCTTGGTCGCCGCGTTTAGTTCACCGTCCATCCCAACCCGATTGCCAACTTTCACACCCCCCGCTCCACTCGTCGTAGTGACATTTAGTGAAAACACAGAGGCGGTTGGACGAATGCCGGTTGGATTGCTGATCTTTGGTTTTGGCTTTGTTGGAGCATTGGGTGCTTTGATATCCTTCCTGCGAGGAAGATGATTTATTGAAATATTCATGAAGCATGGGCAAGTTAAATAAAAAATGACCGAGAAAACCCGGTCATTTTTTTAAAAACCATTAAGTTAATTTTGGCAGGAACAGGAACCGCCGCCACCGCCGCAGCAACCTTCTTCGCCGTGTTCGTGGGATTGCTTTTTGGCATTCGGGCTGTTGACTGCAAAGCCAGCCCCATGTTGTGGATCATTTATGAAATCAATTGTTGCACCGCGCAGGTAGTCAATTGAGGTTTGGTCCACTACAAGTTTTACGCCATTGGCCTCGAAGGTTGTATCCACATCCTGAATATTGTTATCCAGAGCCATACCAAAATTCACGCCGGAACATCCACATCCGCCGCCGGCAACGTAAACTCGAAGAGCATAGCCTTCAAGCTTGCGCTCATTTAAAATGTCTTGAACTGCTTTTGAAGCTGCTGATGTTAGGGTAATTGTTTGAACGTCCAATTCTTGTAACATGTGTTCTCCTTATTTGGTGGAGCAGAATTGGATAGATATTATCAAATTAGAGACAGAATGTCAACGTTTATGTGAATCAACCTCTTTTTCTTGACACATTGTCTCTGCGCCTGTAAAATCCCCCTGCTTAAGGCGCGAGCCTATCCTAAAATTCTTCGGAAGGACTTACCCCACATGTATTATATGCAAGGACTTCAAGATTTTGAAGCGGTCGCAATCTGGGTCGTATTTGGCATTGCCATTGTCGGTCTTTTGTATGCGCTCGTTCTTCGCTCCCAAATTTTGGGAGAAGACAAAGGCACAGAGAAAATGCAGGAAGTTTGGAATGCGATTAAAGATGGCGCGAATGCCTATCTGCAAAAGCAGTTTCGCTCCATCCTGCCATTGATCGCGGTACTGACCGTGGCTTTGTTCCTGTCTGTGTATGTTGTTCCACCTTCTCCTGAAGCGCAGGAACGCTTTCAAGGCTTGAATGATGCTCAGCTCAAGTTGTGGATTGGAATTGCGCGCGGCCTCGCTTTCATTATGGGCGCAGGCTTCTCGCTGACGGTTGGTCAACTTGGCATGCGTATGGCTGTCGAAGCCAATGTGCGTGTGGCCTCAGCGTCAAAGAGGTCATTCGGCGAAGCGCTTCGCATCGCTTATCGCGCAGGCACAATTACTGGAATGTTAACTGATGGTCTCGGCCTCCTTGGCGGAACCATCATTTTTATTATCCTCGGTATTGCCGCCCCCGATGCTTTGCTTGGCTTTGGTTTTGGCGGTACGCTTCTCGCGCTGTTCATGCGTGTGGGCGGCGGTATCTTCACGAAGGCGGCAGACGTCGGCGCTGATCTGGTCGGTAAAGTGGAAGCAGGCATCCCTGAGGATGATCCGAGAAATCCCGCTGTGATCGCTGACCTCGTCGGGGATAACGTCGGCGACTGTGCTGGTATGGCCGCCGACATTTTCGAATCCTATGAAGTAACGATCGTTTCGGGCCTGATTCTTGGTCTGGCCCTCTGGCACACGACCGGCCGCCTTGAGTGGATCATTTTCCCGTTGATGGTGCGCGGTATCGGCGTGCTTTCATCCATCATTGGTACATACTTTGTGAAGGCTGGCAAAACTGGCAAGAGTGAAGATGCCATGAAGGCTATTTTTAGCGGCTTCCTAACTTCGGCCACCATTTCGGCTGCGCTGTTCTTCATTGCTGGCTTCCTGTATTTGAATACAGATGCGATGAATCAATGGGGCGGCTGGTGGCGCCTGCCGACCGCCGTTGGCGTTGGTGTTTTGCTTGCCATTGTGATTGACCGCTTGACGGAATATTTCACCGGCACACATGCTGCACCTGTAAATGATGTCAAGAAGTCCGCGGATACCGGTCCTGCCACGTTGATCTTGAATGGTATTTCGCTGGGTTTTGAGTCGTCTGTTTGGTCAGTGCTTGTAATTGCCATAACGATCATTGCTTCCATCTTTATTTTCGGCTCCATTCCCGGTGTTGATGGTGTGGAACGTGCAACTTTCATTTTGTACGGTGTTGCAATGACTGGTATTGGTATGTTGACCCTCACTGGTAACAACGTAGCCATGGATTCGTTTGGTCCGATTGCGGATAACGCGAACGGTATCGGCGAAATGTCCTGGTCTGGTAAAACAGATAAGGCCACCAAAGATGCTCAGCAAATCATGGCAGACCTCGATGCAGTTGGCAACACCACAAAGGCAATTACAAAAGGTGTCGCGATTGGTTCCGCTGTCATTGCGGCAGTTTCACTTTTTGGTTCATTCCTTGTGGATGTGGAACGCGCGCAAAAGGCCGCGAATGCAGCCGCTGTTGCCCTTGGCAATGTTGCTCCCTTTGAAAAATTCATCACTGAAGTCGGCATCCGCGTGGATGTTCCGCAGGTATTTGTGGGTATGCTGATCGGCGGCGCTTTGCCGTGGCTTTTCTCTTCATTTGCTATTCAAGCTGTAAGCCGCGCGGCCTCCCTCATTGTTTTGGAAGTGCGCCGTCAATTTAAATTGGGTGTGCTTGAAGGCAAGGTCAAGCCAGATTACAAACAGGCCGTTGAAATTTCAACAACTGCCGCGCAGAAGGAATTGGTTTCACTGGCACTCCTCGGTATTGTGACTCCGATCGTTGTTGGCTTATTCTTGCAAGTTGAGGCGCTTGGCGGTTTCCTCGCAGGCATTATTGTTTCTGGTCAGTTGTTGGCTGTGTTCCTCAACAACTCCGGCGGCGCATGGGATAATGCCAAGAAATTGATCGAAGATGAACCGAAAGATCCCGCCAAGAATCTTGGCAAAGGCTCTGATCGTCACAAGGCTGGTGTGGTAGGTGACACGGTCGGCGATCCATTCAAAGATACTGCCGGTCCTGCCCTCAATCCGATGATCAAAGTTGTAAATCTGGTCGCAGTGATTATTGCCCCGATCGTGGTGCAATATGCTGGTGCGAGCGGCGGAGTGCAGCTTGCCGTCTGGTTTGTTGGTTTGCTTCTGTTGGCCCTACTTGGATGGGCTGTAATGCGTTCCAAGGCTCCAGCACCGTCAATGGCAGCGGCTGTGGAAGTGAAACCTGCTGGCAAGAGTAAAAAGAAGTAGTTTCCAAAACGAAAAGACCCGCCAGAAATGACGGGTCTTTTTTGTTCTTTGCAGTTCAGCATGTATAATCAGACCATCTACTGTTGAAAGGAATCCATTCTTATGAAAGTTGCCATTCTTGCGGGCGGACTTGGGACGCGTTTATCTGAAGAGACAACCGTAAAACCAAAGCCGATGGTCGAAGTGGGCGGGAAGCCGATCCTTTGGCACATTATGAATATTTACGCGTCTTTTGGATATAAGGAATTTGTTATAGCGCTGGGATATAAAGGCGAGATCATCAAGGATTATTTTTTGAATTATCACTATCGCTCCCATGACCTGACGGTCAATTTAAAAACTGGGACTGTGGAAATCCATAATGGGCGGAGCGAAGATTGGGTAGTCCACCTGCTGGATACCGGGCTGGATAGCAGCACAGGTGGACGTGTGAAAAAAGTTGCGGAATTCATTGGCAACGAGACATTTATGATGACTTATGGAGACGGTGTTTCCAACATAAACATAAATGACCTGGTGAATTATCACCAGCAGCAGGGGCGGCTTGCTACTGTGACAGCGGTGCGCCCCCCGGCCCGTTTTGGAGGCTTGGGAATTAATGAAAATTTTGTAGCTTACTTCACCGAAAAACCGCACACTGGTGAAGGCTGGATCAGCGGTGGATATTTTGTTCTGGAGCCTGAGATTGCAAACTACATTCCTGATTATGTTACTCCCTGGGAAACTTCTCCCATGGAAAAGTTGGTTGCCGAGGGACAGTTGGCAGCGTATCAACATACCGATTTCTGGCAATGTATGGATACCTTGCGCGATGTGAATCAATTGGAAAGACTCTGGCAGGATGGAAATGCCCCATGGAAAATATGGTAGATAAAATTTTCTGGCGGGACCGCCCCACCTTTGTCACCGGTGGAACAGGACTGGTCGGCTCATGGCTTATCCAGAGACTGGTTGATGCGGGCGCGGATGTGGTTTGTCTGGTACGTGATTGGGTTCCGCAAAGTGAACTTGTCCGCACACGTTTAATCGAACGCGTGAAGGTTGTGCGTGGAGATGTTCGCGACCGCGGTTTGCTTGAACGCGCGTTGGGGGAGTTTGAAATTGACACTGTTCTTCATCTTGCCGCGCAAACCATTGTCACGATTGCGAATCGTAACCCGATTTCAACATTTGAGACGAATATCGCCGGAACGTGGAATCTCCTGGAGGCCTGCCGCCGCAGTTCAAAGGTCAGGCAGATCGTAATGGCTTCGTCAGATAAAGCCTATGGAGATCAGGTAGTGTTGCCTTATAACGAAGATACTCCTTTGCAGGGGCAGCATCCTTATGATGTGAGCAAATCCGCGGCTGATTTGATTGCGAGCGCTTATGCCAAAAGCTATGGTTTGCCTGTTTCCATTACTCGTTGTGGCAACTTTTATGGCGGTGGCGATTTGAACTGGAATCGAATCATCCCCGGTACCATTCGATCCATCCTGCGCGGACAGGCTCCGATCATCCGCTCGGATGGAGAATACATCCGCGATTTTTTTTATGTCGAGGATGGAGCAGCCGCTTATATGCTTCTCGCCGAGCAGCTCGCGGTTCGGACTGAACTCAAAGGGCAGGCTTTCAACTTCTCGAATGAGATTCAGACCACAGTGCGGGAGATCGTGGAGAAAGTTATCCAGCTGATGGATTCCAATCATCGGCCTGAAATCCTGAACGAGACCAGCAATGAAATCCTTCATCAGTACCTCAGTGCTGAAAAAGCGCGGCGTGTATTAAAATGGATGCCCCTTTTCAATTTGGAACAAGGTCTTGCTTTAACAATTGACTGGTACAGGAAATTTTTTACTCATGAACACAAGAGCTGAAGAACTCCGCGCGCAGATCCGTGCGCTCACTGCCGAATATTTTGAAGAGGCCTTTTCACAGCGCGAATTTATTCCGGGCGAATCGCCCGTGCCAGTTTCAGGGAAAGTTTTTGACGAGATTGAAATGCAGCACCTTGTGGATTCGTCCCTTGATTTCTGGCTGACCACGGGCAGGTTCGCGGATGAATTCCAAAAAGAATTTTCAAAATTTATGGGGGTGAGGAACGCAATTCTGGTTAACTCCGGTTCATCTGCAAACTTGGTGGCGTTATCCTGCCTCACTTCACCACAGCTTGGCGACAAGGCATTAAGACCCGGTGATGAAGTGATTACTGTCGCGGCGGGTTTTCCAACGACTGTCAATCCGATCATTCAAAATAATTTGATCCCTGTTTTTGTTGACGTTCAAATCCCAACTTACAACGTGGATGTGAGTTACCTCGAATCTGCGCTCAGTCCGCGCGCGCGCGCCATCATGATCGCGCACACGCTCGGCAATCCGTTTGATCTTGAAGCAGTGAATGAGTTTGCGCGCAGACACGATCTTTGGTTAATCGAAGATTGTTGTGATGCAGTCGGCGCGACATACAATGGACAAAAGGTTGGCACATTTGGCGCATTGGCGACCACAAGTTTTTATCCGGCGCACCATATCACAATGGGCGAAGGCGGCGCGGTAATAACAAGTACACCTAAATTAAAAACCCTTGCCGAATCCTTCCGTGATTGGGGGCGTGATTGTTGGTGTGAACCCGGCAAGGATAATACCTGCGGCAAACGGTTTGAACATCAACTTGGCGGCCTGCCTTATGGTTACGATCACAAATATACCTATTCACACATTGGTTACAACTTAAAGGCCACTGACATGCAGGCTGCAGTTGGTCTTGCTCAAATGCAAAAACTCGAGGGCTTTATCGAAGCGCGACGAGTCAATTTTTCTTATTTGCGTGAGAGCCTTCAAGACCTTCAGGGGTATTTGATACTCCCTCAAGCTACGTCAAACAGTGAGCCAAGCTGGTTTGGGTTTCCAATAGCTGTTTGCGCGGACGCACCCTTTACACGCAATCAACTTGTGCAATTTCTTGAGAGTCGGAAAGTTGCGACACGTTTGCTCTTTGGCGGCAATCTGGTACGTCAGCCTGCTTATCGTGATTTTCAATATCGCGTTGCGAGTCCGCTGGCAAATACCGATTTCATTATGAACAATGTGTTCTGGATTGGGGTTTTCCCCGGCCTAACGAAAGCGATGCTCAATTATGTGATTGAAGTGATTCATGATTTTGCAAAAGGTTCTGGCTTTGGTGCATAAATCGAGAAGGAGGCGGAATCTGCCCGTCCATCTCGGTAGGTTAGGTAGCCTTGTAAGATTGCGGCATACCCAGATGCGTCATTCTATTAAGAGCGGCGCAACGGACTACCGCCTGTGTCGTTTGTG
>JACRBH010000149.1 GCA_016234535.1 Chloroflexota bacterium | reverse complement strand
ACCTACGGGCTCGAACGCATCCTCATCGCGCTCAACAACGCCAAAGCCATCTGGAACGAGGAATACGGCGCAGGCGTCACCTACGGCGAGATCCGCCGTCAGGAAGAGTTCGAACACTCCAAATATTATTTCGAGACCGCCGACGTCGAGCGCGTCCGCGCCATGTACGACCTCTTCTCCGCCGAAGCCGACGCCTGTCTCGCGGGTGGTCTCATCGTCCCCGCGCACGACTACGTTCTCAAATGCTCGCACTGCTTCAATATTTTAGATACACGCGGCGCAATTTCTGTTGCTGAAAGACAGGCCTTCTTCCGCCGCATCCGCGAACTGGCGAAAGGTGTTGCGGTAAGTTACGGCGAACAGCGCAAGAATCTTGAGTATCCGCTCTTGAAGTCAGAAGTCAGAATGCAGAATGCAGAATCAAAACCATTCGCCCATTCTGCATTCATCATTCAGCATTCTGCATTTGTTCTTGAAATTGGCGTCGAAGAACTCCCTGCCTCTGATGTGGATACCGCTCACGCGCTTTTGACAACCCGCATCCCGACTCTGCTCGATGAGCTTCGGCTGACCCACGGGGACGTGCGCATCTTGACAACCCCGAGGCGGATCGTTGTTTCAGTGGCCTCTCTCTCCCCGAATCAGCCAGACCGTGAAGACCTCGTCAAAGGTCCCCCCGCTGATAAAGCCTTCGTAGGACAAGTCTCAGACTTGTCCTACACCCCCGCAGCAATTGGCTTTGCCAAGAAAAACGGTATAGATACCAAAGACCTCGAAGTCCGCGAACAGGATGGTGGCAAATATGTCTTTGCTCTCGTTAAACAAAAAGGACGTTCCACTCCCGAAGTCCTTGCCGAAGCCTTGCCCAAACTCGTCGAGAGCATCAAGTTCGAAAAGTCCATGCGCTGGAACGACTCAGGCGTGGCGTTCTCGCGCCCCATCCGCTGGTATGTGACATTGCTCGGTGACATGGTCATCCCGTTTGAATATGCAGGCGTGATAAGTGGCAACATCTCCCGTGGACTTCGCCCCTACGGCTCGCCTGATATCAAAATCCCTTCCGCTGATAAATACTTCGACGTGATCCGCGAAGCAGGCATCCTGCTCGATAAAGAAGAACGCAAAGCCTCCATCGTCGAACAGGTCAATCAAGCTGCAGCGCTTATCGGCGGTGAAGCCATCATCGAAGAAGGCTTGCTTAACGAAGTTGTGAATCTGATCGAAATGCCCACCGCAGTCATGGGTGGTTTCAATTCTGAATTTCTGGCTTTGCCGAGAGATGTACTAATCTCGGTAATGAAAAAACATCAGCGCTATTTCCCTGTCCAACGCGTAGGGGCGACCCTTCAATCGCGATCCGTCGACTCGTCTGGCAAGGAATCATCGCAATCGGACACTCGGTCAGACCTTGGCGGGTCGCCCCTACTTCCGAATTTCATCGCGATTAGAAACGGCGACGATCTCCACATCGACACCGTCCGCGAAGGCAACGAACACGTCCTCGGTGCGCGCTTCGCCGATGCCAACTTCTTCGTCCGTGAAGATGTCAAGAATCCTTTGGATTATTATCGCGCACAACTTTCAGGGCTTACCTTCCATGCCAAACTTGGCTCGATGCTGGATAAGTCCACGCGCATCGAGAATTTGGTCAACGAATTGATTCCATCCATGGGACTCGAAAAAGACGAAACAGTCTTTGCACGCCGAGCCGCGCATTTGATGAAAGCCGACCTTGCCACGCAGATGGTCACCGAGATGACTTCCTTGCAGGGAATCATCGGCGGTGAATACGCTCTCCGCTCAGGGGAACAAAAAGATGTTGCTTCTGCGATCAGTGAGCAATATCAAACCGTCCCACAGACGAAAGTGGGTCTGGCTATTGCACTGGCCGACAGGCTTGATTCATTGGTTGGTTTATTTGCCGCAGGACTCGCTCCGACAGGCGCGAAAGACCCGTTCGGTCTGCGCCGCGCCGCGATTGGTGTTGTCCAACCGTTGATCGAACACAACCTTGATTTCGACCTCGCCAAAGCCGTGAAAGAATCTGCGAAGACTCAGCCGATTCCCGTCAGCGACGAAGCGCAGAAGCAGATCCTGGAATTTGTTACAGCACGGTTGAAAGTTGTACTTAATGATATGGGCTATCGTTATGATGTCGTCGACGCAGTTTTAGCGGAACAACCCAATAATCCTGCACGCGCTGCTGAATCGGTCAAGAAGCTCCAAGCTTGGGTTACACGTGTAGATTGGAATATTGTATTACCAGGATATGCGCGTTGCGTACGTATTGTTCGCGATCAAAAGAAAATCTATGAAGTTGATCCAGAAAAATTCGTAGAGCCAGCAGAGAGGCAGCTTTACGAGGTCTTTTTGAAGGAATCGGTAGCATCAGTCTCTTCCATTGATGATCTGTTTGCTAGAGTATTAGCTATGTTAGCCGCTATCAACAAATTCTTTGACGAGATTTTGGTAATGACTGAAGAAAAGATTTTGCGAGAAAATCGGCTGGGCTTGTTACAAAGAATAGCGAGCCTCGCGAACGGCATCGCAGACTTGAGTAAGTTGGAAGGGTTCTAGTTTTGAAGAGACGGGCTTGAAACCCCGTCTCTTTTTATTTATTCTGATATAAATTTAATGTCAAATCGGATGAAAATGGTATAATTCATACACAATTCGTTTGCGGGGAAGTTTAGCCGTATCAATTCTTGCCTAACGCCAGGGTGCTCTTCATTAACCAAGTCAAAATGCCCGTTCATTAGGCAAATAGATCAAAAGGAGTATGGCTATGTCCAAGTCGATTGCGCGAGTTGTTTTTGCGGTGCTGATAAGCCTCGGGATTATTGCGGCAGCGTCTCCAAATGTTCAAGCCAGGCTGGGAGGCATGTTGCGGAGTAATGCAAATGGCTCCATTTCTGCGGAAGATGAAGCCTCGGGAGAGGCCGTTGTAGGCGGGCGGGCTCGCTACTTCAATTCTTATGATTTCGCCCCCGGCTCTCATGACTGCAAGTCAGATCCCACAGTAGATTATTAGGGCCACCCATTGTGTTGTTAGGGAAACAGGCTCGCAGGCACGCCGCTTTTGTGGAGCGATCCTCCGACCCGGTCTCTGCTGATGGGATGGCGAGGCAGTTTCAAGCGTAGTTTGAGGCGAAATTGCAATCAGCTGCAGACTGGCGATTCAAAATGGATATTCCTTTAATAGTGCAGAGATGGGGCTAATTATCAGCTTCTGTTCTATTAAAGGATTATGATTATCTTCGAAAACACGATAAATCGGGGTAAAATAGTGTGTATTATTTCGTGCGTGAAATAGTGTTCAAGGTCTGTCATATAGAATATTGGCGATGGTGCTGGAACTATGATCCATTCAGGTTATGTTGACCTCCCGATGGAAGCGCTCGCGGATGAAAGCCGTTTGGTACGCAAGGCTAAATCCGGTGATACTGATGCCTTCGTGCAGCTTTACGAAGCGTACTTTGAACGCGTCTATAAATATGTTTATTTTCGGGTAATGGATGAAAAGCTGGCGGAGAGTATTACCCCGCGTGTATTCATCAAAGCATGGCAGTTACTTGACCGTTATCATACTTTTGGTCTGTCCTTTATTACATGGCTTTATAAGCTCGCGAGCGAGCAGGTAGTTGAGCATTTTCGCGCCCATCCGAGGCCAAAAAACAGTTCAGACCCCAATGGCTTTTGGTGGTCGATTGAAGATGACGCTTTCGATGAAAGTGTCAGGGATATGTTCGACCTGCAAGCCATGCGGGATGCGCTTCAATTTTTGACCAATGATGAACAACAGGCCCTGACGTTAAAATTTATTGCCGGTGTATCCACCGCCACCATCGCGCAGATGATGGCCAGACCACTTCATGCCGTCCATGATTTGTTGCTGCATGCTTTGCAGACGGTGGCGAAGTATATGGATGAAAAGGAAATGACATGAAATCCTTTCATCAGGCACTCGAAGAATCCATGCTGGCGCTTTTGAATGGTTCATCAACAGTGGATGAATGTTTGGTGCATCACCCTCAATATGCCGTGGAACTGGAGCCTCTCCTGCGAATTGGGCGTTACCTGAAACTTGGCCGTGAGGTCAGACCATCGCAGGCGTTTAAAGTTCATTCGCGTGTTTTTTTAGCTCAACACCTGCGCTTTAATCCGCGTTACTCCAAACGAATGCAATTATCATGGCGGGTTGTATTGACCATTGCCATGCTGTTCTCGACTCTTTTTGTCACAGGGACGGTCCACGCGCAGTCTGTTTTGCCGGGGGATAGTTTTTATGCGTGGAAGCGGGTATCCGAGGAGCTATGGCGCGCGTTCTCGATTAATCGAATTGAAATTGATATTGCGCTTTCTCAACGGCGTTTGAATGAGTGGGTGGCTGTTGCGGATGACCCCGCGCTCAGTCGCGGTGCCATGCGGGGCTATTTTGACGAATTGAGAAGGTTGAAACAGATGGATAATGCAGAGAACCACAAGTTCATTACGCCTATCATCCAGGTCCATCAGAAAATATTGGCCGATGCCGGATTGCCTGGCGTGGAACTGGTGGGCGATTATTTGAATCTGCAAATTACGCCCTCACCGATTGCGACGGTTACTTTGATCTTGGCCACCAATACCACGGTCTTTATTCCTACCTTCACGCTGCAGCCCACCTTTACGCTTACACCGAATCCCACTGCCACGGCTACTGATGAGCCTCTTCCAACTGCTACTGCAACCTTGGAGCCGACGGCCACCCCAACAGAAGTACCTACATTTACAGCTACGCCAACCGATGAACCTACCCCTACACCGACTGAACCTGAATCTCCTGCTACGTCAACCGATGAGCCTACTCCTACACCGACTGAACCTTCGGTGACGGGTATTCCTCCGGTGAATAACCCATAATTGACATCGAATGTAACTATCATTACGGGATGGCCAATGTGCTGTCCCGTTTTTTATTTAATAACTCATCTTACACAGTCCAGCCTGTAGCGCGACATTTATGTCGTGCTACAGATTCTTGTTTCTTAGAAGCCGCTCTGCTGCGAAGAACCTCAACGATTATCTCAGAAACCCTCACCTATTCACGTTTAATAGGGCCGGCCGATGGGTTGTAACTTCCAGGGTAAAAGCAGACCAGGGAAATTACTGCAAACGGTATTTTTTTTTGATGAGTTTGTCTGGAGAACTTTTTGATTTTGAGGAGACTTCCGGGTTTTTATTGCCAAATCTCCGAATACGTCTAT
The DNA here is from genome assembly GCA_016234535.1 of Chloroflexota bacterium. Classification (GTDB taxonomy): domain Bacteria; phylum Chloroflexota; class Anaerolineae; order Anaerolineales; family Villigracilaceae; genus Villigracilis. The sequence continues at coordinate 14,712 of JACRBH010000149.1, read as the reverse complement.
AATTCAAGCGCGCCGATAGTTGATGACCGATTCCCATGGCTACCATTGATGACATCAAATCCAGGATAGATATCGTAGACCTCGTGTCTGAGGCCGGTGTGAAACTGCGCCATGCAGGCAAGAACTATACGGGATTCTGCCCGTTCCATGATAACAAGCACACGCCCGCGTTTGTGGTGTGGCCCGAGTCGGGGACGTGGCGCTGCTTCGGTCAATGTAATGAAGGCGGGGATATTTTCAAGTTTGTGATGAAGCGCGAGGGATTGGATTTCAAGGATGCCCTGCAAAAACTGGCGGACCGCGCCGGGGTGAAGATCGAATCGCTTCAGCGTGAGGCCCCGCAAGTTAGAGAAGCGCATGAGCGTTTGCGCCTTTTGCTTGAAGATGCGATTATTTTTTATAGAACTCATCTTTTCAACAATAAAGAGATTTTGAACTACCTGCGTGAGAAACGCAAATTAACCGATGCAACGATTGAATCCTTCGGGCTCGGTTACGCGCCTCATGGCTATGACAATTTACTAAAACAATTTTTACCTAAAGGTTATACCGAGCAGGAATTAATTGACTCGGGCATGTTATCTGTCCGCGAGGCTGACGACTCACGCAACTCGCAACACGCAACACGTTCCTATGATCGCTTCCGCAACCGCATTATGATTCCCATCCGTGATGAAACTGGGAGGATGGCTGGGTTCGGCGCGCGCATTGTTGACCCGAACGATATTCCCAAGTTCTTGAATTCGCCCGAAACGCCGATCTTTACAAAGGGACATCTGCTCTATGGTTTGGACAGAGCTCGCAAGCCGATCCGCATGGCAGACCAGGCCGTGATCGTGGAAGGCTATCTGGATGTCATCGCCTTGCATCAGGCGGGATATGAAAATGTGGTCTCGCCGATGGGGACGGCGTTGACTGAAGACCAGTTGCGCCTGCTTAAGAAGTCAACGCGCAGGATTGTGCTGGCGCTTGACCCCGATACTGCCGGGCAAAAAGCCGTGCTGCGCGGATTGGATGCGGCGCGTTCGGCAATGGATCGCGAAGGTGAACTGGGTTTTGATGCGCGCGGACTTTTACGCAATGAAGCGCGCCTGCAAGCAGACTTGCGCGTTGCGTCCATGCCGGATGACCTCGACCCGGATGAGATCGTGGCACGCGATAAGGATGAATGGAAGCGCTTGATCGAGAACGCCAAGCCCATCGTTACGCATGTGATGGATTCCCTTGCGGTTGGGCAGAATCTGAATGACGCAAAAGTAAAGAATCAAATTGCATCACAGGTGCTTCCGTTAATTGAAGATCTTCCCAACGCGATGGAGCGTGACACCTATCGCCAGGCCTTGGCGCGAATGCTAAAGGTGAATGAAAGCTCGTTGGTGGGCACCCAGACTCAAGGTCAGGTAATGAGGCGCAGGCCCCGCGCGGTGGATCAAAGTCAAAGGGCAGTGACTCCGGTTGTGGCGCTCAATCCCACCTTGAAAATCGAATCCTATTGCATTGGCGTTTTGCTTCGCAAGCCTGTCTTGTTGTACCGTCTCGATAGAGGGTTGCAGGAGTTTGGTTTGAGCGCTCTGGCGGTGGAGGACTTCGAGTATACTGACCATCAGTTATTGTTCGGCGTGGTTCGATTGGCGGTGGAGCAGGATGAGAAGGAACATCATCAATATGTGATGAGCCACCTGCCCGAAACGATCAGCGATGTTTCAAGGGATTTGTTTGCGCAAACCGAGCAGATCGACCCGGCGGATGATAAATTGCTGGAGGAACTGCTTGCGCGTTTTATTGACCTGCGCCGCGCGAATGCCATGCTGAATGTGAATCAGTTGCGCTTCCTACAGGAGGACGAGCAGCAGCAGGGCGGCGCGAATATAAAAATATATCAGGAGCAGGCCATACAGTTTACACGTTTGCTCCACAGTTTGGACCAGGCCAAACGAAAGTTGACTTCAAAACGGCAGGCGTGATGATTTTATGTTTTCGATGTTATTAACTCACCTTACGCAGTTCCGAGTTTTGCCACAGAGAAAATCAGAAGAAAAACTCAGAGAACTCTGCGTACTCCGCGGCTGACTGCGTAACATCAATTATTAAAAGCAGAGCCATATTGGGAAAGGGAAACCGATGCCCGCAAAAAATAAAAGAAAGATCAAGCCCAAGGGGACGTCAAAACAAAAGCCGAATGCAAAGGCACAGACGGCTGCGCGTAAAACAAAAATGAAGGAGCCTGATCTTCCCATGGAAGCAGTTTTGGAATCGTTCGAAGATGAAACTATTCTCCCGCTGGACCTGGCTCCGGATGAGGTTACCGAGCCGGATGAATCTTTGCTGGCGATTTCCGAGCCGGAAGACGATCTGGATGAACTCCTGTTGCCGCATTCGCATGAGCTTGTGTCTGAGCTTTCCGAGGACCCGGTACGCTTGTATCTGCGCGAGATCGGCCTGGTGAAATTGCTTGGCTCCGACAGCGAATTTCGCCTTGCCACCCTGAGCGAGGCCGACCGTCACATAGCGACTCTCCGAAAGTTGAAACAGCGCAAAGGCATCTCGCCGGCCTCTTCGATCTATCATTCCCTGCTTTTGGATATGCTCACTTCGTGGGACCGCCTGATCGAAGACGCTGAGCAGCTCGATTATGAACTTCCCAACCCTGCCTTGATGATTGCCGAGGCCCAATCGCTTCATGCGGGCTGGCAGTTTGATTCTCCCTCCTACTTCCGCGCTTATCTGGATAACGGCCATTGGGGAGTTGACCATCTTTGGGATGGTCTTGCCCGACATGCCTACTCGGTCTTTCTCAGCCTTTACCTGCTCCCGTTTAATTATGCTGAGTGGCTGCTGACATATGTCCGCGACCAGCAGGCATTCCCCGCCCTGCGGACTCTCTATCGCAACCTGCCATCCGACGAAGCCTTGTTCAGTGAAATGGATGCGGTACATATCCGCGCAGTGGAGGGGAACGAGGCGCTCATCCGCGCCAATTTACGGCTGGTGGTGAGCGTCGCCAAACGTTATCTTGGGCGAGGCATGTCACTGCTTGATTTGATTCAGGAGGGCAACATGGGGCTGTTGCGCGCGATTGGCAAATTCGATCCGCGCCGCGGTTTTAAATTCAGCACTTATGCAACCTGGTGGATCCGTCAATCCATTAATCGCTCCATCGCAGAGCAGGCGCGCACCATCCGTATTCCAGTCCATTTGTTCGAATCCATATCGCGCATCCTGCGCGCGCAAAGGCATCTGACACAAGTACTTGGCCGCGACCCAAGTAATGCCGAACTCGCCCAGGAAGTGGGCTATCTTTCGGCTTCTGATATACAGGCGATCATGCGCGCACAGGCTGAAAGAAAGCCGATGAAGCCGGATGTGCAAGCCCGGCTTGAGGAGGCTTCGCAAAAAGTGAAACGCATCCTCCGTTCGGCAGAGGAACCTGTTTCATTGGAAGGCCCGGTGGGGGATGAGGAATCCAGTTCTCTGGGCGATTTTATCGAAGATGAAGATGCGCCCTCCCCGATGGATTCAGCAGTGCGTGAAATGCTTCGAGAGCAGGTGCAGCACGCGTTGGAAGCGCTTTCGGAACGCGAGCGCGATGTGCTTGAACTGCGTTTTGGCCTGCGTGATGGCAAGGAACACACGCTGGAGGAGGTCAGCCGCTACTTTAACGTAACGCGCGAACGCATCCGCCAGATCGAGGCCAAGGCTTTACGGAAGTTGAGGCATCCAGCACGAGGCCACGAGTTGCGCGATTATTTGGGGAATTAAGATGCAAAAGACACAGCCAAACTGTGTCTTTTTTTCTTTATTCGTGCAATATGACCAATATCATCTATTTTTGTGAAATGTGACACTTTGCGTATTTCCTCAAAGTTTCTTATGATATACTTCGCCGAACGTGCCAGATTTCACGCACTACCGCTGGCTGCATATTACTAATTTTTTGTCAGAAATTCCGCGTCAAAATTGAAGTTTTAGTTTAATTTTGACACGGTACTCTGTGATTTCACACACCAAGAGGTGTTTATGTTGTTGGAATATATTGCCATTGCAGTGATGATCGCGGTAGCCACGTTTATTGCGTTTGCCGCGATAGGTTTGGGGGAATTGTTTGGTCCACGTAAAAAATCAGCAGCAAAATCCATGCCCTACGAATCCGGCATGAATCCATATGGTGAAGGGACACGGCGCATGCCGGTCCGCTTTTATTTGATCGCTGTTTTATTCATCCTTTTTGATATTGAAGTTGTGTTCTTTCTGCCCTGGGCGATCGCTTTCCGTCAGCTTGGAATTTTTGGTCTGCTGGAAATGGTCGTCTTTATTGTTATCTTGTTGATAGGCTATGTGTATGCTTGGAAGAAAGGAGCTTTAGAATGGGAGTAGAGCAAAAACTTGGGAACATGGGTGTGGTCACAACTACACTTGAAAGTGTTGTTAATTGGGGGCGGACCAATGCCATGTGGCCGATGTTGTTTGGTCTGGCTTGCTGTGCCATCGAGATGATGTCGGCGCAATCTTCGGCTTATGATATGAGCCGTTTCGGTATGGAACTCATGCGCGCCAGCCCGCGCCAATCGGATTTGATGATCGTGGCGGGACGTGTCTCGAAGAAAATGGGACCCGTCTTGCGCCGTTTATATGATCAGATGCCCGAGCCAAAATGGGTGCTTGCCATGGGTGATTGCGCTTCCTGCGGCGGTGTCTTCAATAACTATGCCATTTATCAAGGCGTGGATGAAGTGGTGCCGGTGGATGTGTTTGTGGCGGGCTGTCCGCCGCGCCCGGAGGCTTTGATCCACGGTGTGATGACCATCCATGAGAAGGTCAAGGGCGAATCATTCAAGCAGTACGCTGAGAAGTATAAATAATTGACTTAACGTCATTGTCGTAAATGTCGTTGTGAGGGCGCACTTGTTTTTCCCTGGCACCGCCGCCAGGACAGGTGTGCCCGAAGCAACCCCCGCGTAGATGGAGATTGCTTCGTCGGGGAGAGCCGCGAAGCGTCCTCGCAACGACATAATCGCATTGACGAGGCAGAGACTATGGACAAAAAACTCGAACCAATCGTAAAAGCGATACAGGATAAATTCGGCGCGGCTTATGAAGAGTTCCGCGATGAAGTGCATCTGTTCGTGAACGCGGAACAGATCGTGGATGCATTGACTCTCCTGCGCGACGAACAAAACTTTGAATTACTTTCGGCGTTGACCGCGGTTGATTACTACCCGCAGGAGACGCCGCGTTTTCATGTGGTGTATCAATTAACTTCGCTTGCCAAGAATCTGTCAGTGCAGATTAGAGTCCCAGTAAACGGGAGCAGCCCCAAAGTCCCGACCGCGACGCGTGTGTATAGTGCCGCTAACTGGCGCGAGCGCGAACTCCTCGACATGTTCGGCATCGAATTCGACGGTCATCCTGATCCGCGCCGCATTCTAAGCCCCGAGGATATGGAGGGGCATCCGCTTCGAAAGGATTTCCCGCTTGGTTATGAAGAACCGCAATTTACCTTTAACTTCGATGAGATCGATCTGCGCAAGCCGTATGCAAAGGAATAGTTATGAGTCAGATTGAAGAAGTCAGTTTGGATAAGTTTAAACACCTTGTTTCAGAGCGCGCGCTGACCGGTGAAACGATGCTCCTGAACATGGGGCCGCAGCATCCGTCCACGCATGGTGTGCTGCGCCTGCTGCTTGAATTGGACGGTGAGATCATTGTCAATTGCATTCCTGATGTCGGTTATTTGCATACTGGAATTGAAAAGAACATGGAAGCCAAGACCTATCAAAAGGCCGAGGTGATGACCGACCGCCTCGATTACATGAATACGATCGGCAATAACCTCGCGTATGTAATGGCAGTCGAAAAACTGGTTGATCTTGATGTGCCCGTTCGCGCGCAGGGCTTGCGCGTGATTCTCACCGAGCTTCAGCGCATTGCTTCGCATTTGGTGTGGCTTGGCACTTCGGGTCTCGATCTTGCGGCCATGTCCATGTTCCTGTATTGTTTCCGCGAACGCGAGCAGATCCTCGATATTTTCGAGCTGGTCTCAGGCCAGCGCATGATGACGACCTACTTTCGCCCCGGCGGTGTCTGGCGCGATGTGCCGGTGGAATTTGAAAAGGCAGTGCGCGACTTCATCAAGATCTTCCCGAAGCGCGTTGACGAATACGAATCTTTATTGACGAAGAACCCGCTCTTTCTTGACCGTATGCTGGGCATCGGCAAATTGAGCAAAGAGGTGGCTTTATCTTATGGCGTAACCGGCCCGACACTTCGCGCCTCCGGTGTGGACTGGGACCTGCGCAAGGTGCGCCCATACATAGGTTATGAGCAATATGATTTCAATGTGCCTGTATTGACAGAAGGCGATACATACGCGCGCTATTTGGTGCGCGTACAGGAATTGCGCGAGTCAATGAAGATCGTGGAACAGGCTTTGAACAAACTCCCGCTTGGCCCTGTGCGTTCCGAGAACCGCAAGTTTGTCCCGCCGCCGCGTTCAGAAATCGGCGTGAGCATGGAGTCTCTCATTCACCACTTCAAGTTGTGGACGGAGGGTTTCCCCGCGCCGAAGGCGTCCATTTACAATGCGGTCGAATCACCGCGCGGTGAATTGGGGCTGCTGCTCGAAGGTGACGGCGGACCGAAACCGTTACGTGTGCATTTACGCACGCCTTCATTTGATAATCTGGCTGTGCTTTCACAGATCGTCAAGGGACATTTGGTGGCCGATCTGGTTGCCATTCTCTCTTCCATTGACATTGTCCTCGGAGATATTGACAGATGAGCCTTGAGAAAACCCATCCGAAGGAAGTAAAACAAATTTTGTCGAAATATCCGCCGGAGCAGAAACGCTCGGCGGTCATGCCTTTGCTTTATCTCGTGCAGCGTGAAGAAGGTTATGTCAACAAGGCCGCGATGCAGGATATTGCGCAAATGCTCGATATCACCGAGACCGAAGTGGCCTCGATCGTCGGCTTTTATACACTCTATCATGATGAAAAAGCCGGCAAGTATCGTATGCAGGTCTGCACGGATCTGCCCTGCGCCTTGCGCGGCGCGGATGAATTCCTCAATAACCTCTGCGGCAATCTTGGCATCAAAGTTGGCGAAACAACGGCTGATGGACTCGTCACTCTTGAAGGTGTGATGTGCCTTGCGGCATGTGACAAAGCGCCGATGTTTCAGACTCAGGGCCCCGACGGGATCAAATATCACGAAAACATGACCGTGGATCGCACACTGGAATTGATCGAAGCCCTCAAACAGGCTGACAGGGAGGTGAAGTAATGGCTCACGTCCTGTTACGCCATCGTGACATTCCAGACATCAACAAGTTGGATGTCTACAAAAAGAACGGCGGGATTGACGCGTTCAAAAAATCCGTCACCAAAATGCAGCCCAATGAAGTGACCGATGTGGTCAAGAACTCCGGTCTGCGCGGACGCGGCGGCGCGGGTTTCCCCACTGGAATGAAGTGGTCCTTCATTGACAACAAGAATTGGCCGCATTACGTGGTCGCCAATGCGGATGAGTCAGAACCCGGCACTTTCAAGGATCGTGAAATTATGGAAAGCAATCCTTTCCAGTTTCTCGAAGGTCTCGCAATTGCCTCTTACGCGGTTGGCGCGACTGCGGCTTATGTTTATCTGCGCGGCGAGTTTTGGCAGGTGGCCGCCTTCCTCGATGAAAAAATTGCTGAAATGGAAAAGGCCGGTTATTTGGGCGATAACCTTTTCGGAACCGAGTATTCGCTGAAAATCTTCACGCATCTCGGCGCAGGCGCTTACATCTGCGGCGAAGAAACAGCCTTGCTAGAATCCATCGAAGGCAAACGCGGACAGCCTCGTGTGCGCCCGCCGTTCCCGCCTTCGTTTGGCCTATACGGCAAGCCGACCATCATCAATAATGTCGAAACCTTTACCAACGTCCCGCCCATCATTACCAACGGCGCGGACTGGTACAAGTCCATGGGCACAGCCGACAGCGCGGGTGTGAAGTTATTCTCGCTCTCGGGGCGTGTGCGCAGGCCCGGTAATTATGAATTACCCTTCGGCAAGACCTTCCGCGAGTTGATCTATGAATGCGGCGGCGGAGTTCAGGAAGGACGCCCGGTCAAGGCCATCATGCCAGCGGGAGCCTCCTCTTCATTAATAGTTGTGGATGATAAAGTCCTCGACACGCCGATGGATTACGCCACCGTTCGCACGCTCGGCGCAGACCTCGGGTCTGCCTCCGTGATCGTGATCGATGACACTGTCAGCGTGGATTGGATCATAAACAAGACCATCCATTTTTTCAAGCATGAGTCGTGCGGAAAATGCACTCCCTGCCGCGAAGGCAATTACTGGATGCAGACCATCACGCATCGTATTCATTCCGGCGAAGGCAAGCAGGAAGTTGTTGACCTGCTCTTGTATGTCGCCAAACAAATGCAGGGCATATGTTTGTGCGCGCTGGGTGAATTTGCCACGATGGCTGTAGTTACCGGTATCGAAAGATTCCCGCAAGATTTCAAAAAAGTAGTAAAGGCTTAACGGAGCACGCATGACGAAACAAGTCACGCTATCAATTAATGGAATAACTGTAACGGTCCCGGATGGAACGTTGATTGCTGATGCAGCAAAGATGGCAGGAATTGATATTCCTGTATTTTGCCATCACCCCAAGCTCGAACCTGTCGGCATGTGCCGCATGTGTTTGGTCGAGGTTGGCCGTCCGATGCTGGATCGTGCAACAGGTCAGGCAGTGATCGAGAACGGTCAGCCCAAGATCCAGTTCATGCCCAAACTCGAGACAGCCTGCACTAATCGCGTTTCAGATGGCATGGTTGTGATGACCACCACGGACAAAGCCCTGGATGGTCAGAAGGGCACGGTTGAATTCCTGCTCACTTCACATCCGCTGGATTGTCCTGTTTGCGATAAGGGCGGCGAATGCCCGCTTCAGAATTTGACGATGGCTTTTGGCCCCGGCAAGAGCCGCTTCATCTACGATGAGAAGCTGCATCTCGAAAAGCAGGTTCCGCTTGGTGAATTGATCTGGCTCGACCGCGAACGCTGCATCCAATGCGCGCGCTGCATCCGCTTTCAGGATGAAGTTGTGGGCGAGGCAGTGCTCGGCTTTGATGAGCGCGGACGCAATACACAGATCGTATCTTTATCTACGCCCGGATTTGATTCTGTTTTCTCGGGCAATACCACCGACATTTGTCCCGTCGGCGCGTTGACTACCGCAGACTTCCGCTTTGGCGCGCGCCCGTGGGAATTAAAAGCGCAGGCTTCCATTTGTACACAATGTCCGGTCGGATGCAATACCACGCTCAACACACGCCGCGAAGCCAAGGCTGGCGGTGATGTGGTTGTGAAGCGCGTCATGCCGCGCCAAAATGAAGAAGTGAATGAAATCTGGCTGTGCGATAAGGGACGCTTTGCCTATCACTACACCGAAAGCAAGAAGCGACTTGTCAGGCCGCTGGTTAGAAAAGAAGAAAAATTGGCGCGCGCTTCGTGGGATGCCGCGGCAAAATTCGCCGCCGAAAATTTCTCGAAGGCCAAAAAGGATTTTGTCATCTTGACCTCGGGTCGACTCGCGAATGAAGACCTGTTCAATTTGAAGTCACTTGCTGATACTGCCGGCGGGACAGCCATCCTGTACTCGGATATGGGTGGCGGTGACATCACCCAGCTCGTGGGTGTGGGGCAGGGTACGAATATCGGCAAGATGGGCAAGGGTGATGCGATCCTCGTGGTTGCATCTGACTTATATGAAGAAGCTCCCATTTGGTGGCTGCGAGTCAAACAGGCGGCCGACCGCGGCGCGACTCTCATTGTTGCGAATCCGCGCGAGACCAAACTGGATAGATTTGCGAAGTACGTCATCCGCTATGCGTATGGCGATGAAGTAAAAGCAGTGAACGACCTGAGTACGAAGAGCAAGATCTCTGACGAATTCGCGAAGGCGAAGAATGCTGTTGTGTTCTACGGCAGTGAGGGACTTGGCTTGAACGGCTCAACCGGCCTCGCATCTGCGTGCGCCACACTTTTGAAAGAGACCGAGCACATCGGCAAGCCGAACAACGGTTTGGTTGGTGTCTGGCAGAGATCCAACGATCAAGGCGCCTGGGAAGTTGGTTTGCGCCCTGAGGTCGATCTTGAAAAAGCGCTCAAGGGCAAGGCAGTTTACATTGTTGGAGCTGACCCGGTGGGGGATGATCCCGCTTTGGCAAAGGCGCTCAAAGGCGCGAAGTTTGTAGCGGTGCAGGATATCCTTGAAACTGCGACAACTGAAATTGCGGATGTCGTTTTCCCCGCGCAATCTTATTCGGAACGCGAAGGGACATTCACTTCCGGCGAACGCCGCGTTCAGCGCTTCTTTGCGGCTGTGCCGGTGAAGGGTGATGCGAAACCTGATTTTGCGATCACTTCGATGGTTGCCAAACAGATGGGTGTCATCCTTGAAGGTTCGTCCGTTTCGGTGGTGTTCGATATCCTTGCAAGCTCGCTCGATGCATTCACTGATCTGAGCTATGAAAAACTTGCCGAGGTACACGGTCAATGGCCGATCGTCGGGCGCGGTGACCTGTATTACGGCGGCACGACTTATGAGAACACTCAGGGCTTGGGCGTACAACTCGCCCCGACGGCCCAGTCCGGGAAAACAGTCACCATACCAAAGGTCAGAAAAGAAGCGGCTCTTCGTCCAAAAGAAAAGGAACTGCTGGCTGTGCCGGTCAATAAATTATATGATCGCGGCGTGACCGTTAATCCTGCGCAGTTGCTTGATGGAAGAATCGGCGAAGCGACCGTTACATTGCATCCATCTGCCGCGAAGAACCTTGGCGTGGAAGCGGGCGCGACTGTGAAGATCAGTTTCGATGGTGTGAGCGCTGAAGCGCTTGTAAAGATTGATGATACGATCTCGGCGGGTGTGGCGCTGGTGCCGCGCAGTATGGGCATTGCGATCCGCGAACCTGTTGTTGCGCGCGTCCAGCTTGCTGGGAAGGTGAAATGATATGGATTGGACCATTTGGGTTGAATGGATTGTAAAAGGGTTCGTGCTCTGTCTAATTCTGTTGACAGGCTTTGCCTACCTGACGTTGTATGAGCGCCGCGCGCTGGCTCGTATGCAGGTGCGCGTTGGCCCGAACCGCGCCGGACCTCAAGGTTTGCTCCAACCGATCGCGGACGCGGTCAAGTTGATCTTCAAGGAAGAACTGACGCCTGCGAAGGTCTACAAGGTTGTGTTTCTACTTGCGCCTGTGTTGACGGTTGTGCCTTCGCTCGTTCTTGCGGCAGTGATACCGCTTGGAACATCGTTCACTTTGGGCGGCCGCGTCATTACTTTATATGTTGCGAATTTGAATGTCGGTGTTTTGTATCTGACCTCCATCGCGTCCATTGCGGTGTATGGTATTACGCTGGCGGGCTGGTCAAGCAACAACAAATACGCCATGCTTGGCGGCATCCGCGCTTCGGCGCAGATGATCTCGTATGAGCTTTCACTTGGCTTGTGTTTCGCGATTGCCATTGTTCTGGGCAACTCCATGAATCTGGTTGATATCGTCAACGCGCAAAAGGATATGTGGTTTGTGGTGATGCAGCCTGTGGGCGCGTTGATCTTTCTCATCGTAACGCTGGCAGAGGTCAACCGCGCGCCGTTCGATATGCCGGAAGCCGAGCAGGAATTGACCGCTGGTTTTCACTCGGAATATTCGGGCATGAAATTTGCGTTGTTCTTCATGGCCGAATATCAGAAGATGATCGTCATTTCCATGATCGCAGCCACGTTATTCTTCGGCGGCTATCGTGAGTTTTGGTTTCTGAAGGACACCATCTTTAGCGTGGACCGATACTGGTTCCTCGGCCCGGCATATATGCTGTTGAAGGTTGTTGTATTGTTATTCTTTATGATCTGGGTCCGCGCGACCTGGCCGCGCATCCGCTATGACCGTTTGATGGCGTTTGGCTGGAAGGTGCTTCTGCCGCTTTCGCTGGTGACCGTGTTTATCACAGCCGCGGGTATTTTGCTGGCCCAGGAATTAAATAATCAACTTTACTACTATGGCATCCCCGCCCTTTCTATTATTTGTGCGATGGCGGCGGTGGCGCTGATTTATCGTAGTTTGAGGAGAAAATCCGATGGGCGTATTTGATCCCGTACTAGACCTCGGGCGCGGCCTGCTTGAGACGCTCCGCTCCTTTTGGCTCGAGCCGACTGTAACTTATCAATATCCTGAACAGAAGCGCGAAGTCCGTCCGCGTTATCGCGGCCGCCACGTGTTGAAACGCTATGATAACGGTCTCGAGAAGTGCATTGGATGTTCGCTCTGCGCGGCAGCCTGCCCTGCGGATGCGATCTTCGTCGAGGCTTCTGAAAACACTGACGAAAAACGCTTCTCTCCCGGCGAGCGGTATGCTTCGACCTACGAAATCAATATGCTGCGCTGTATCTATTGCGGCTTCTGCGAAGATGCCTGCCCCACCGAAGCAATCGTGTTGGGTGACAACTACGAACTCTCGTTTTTGAGCCGCCGCGAAGCCGTGTATACCAAGGATTTGCTGCTCGAGTCTGTTCCAACTGCTGACAGTCTTACCCCGCGCAAAGTGGAACCAGGCGTGTTCAAGCGTTCGGTCCCTGAAATGAAGGATCCTACGGATTAGTAATTGGTAAATGGTAATTACCAGTTACTAATTACCAAAAGGTGCTTATGTCTTCTGAACTAATTGTCTTCCTCGTGCTCTCCCTCGTTGCTGTTGGTGCCGGTATCGGCATGATATTCAGCCGTAACGCGGTGTATTCAGCATTATTCCTTGTGCTGAACTTCATCACGGTGGCCGTCTTTTATCTGCTGTTGGGCGCGCCGTTCATTGCCATGTCGCAGATTACCGTGTACGCAGGCGCGATCATGGTCTTGTTCCTGTTCGTGATCATGCTGCTCGGTGCGGAAAGCCTTGCCCCGTCGGGGGAATTGCCGTGGCAGAAGCCGCTGGCGTATGTACTAGCTGGCATCCTTGTTGTTGAATCGCTCTATCTTGTGTTTTTACAGGCACGGCCGGACATGGTTGTCGTTGCGCCTGACGCTGCAGTGAACTCCATGGAAAGCCTGCGGGAAATGGCTATGGCATTATTCAACCAGTTCCTTCTGCCGTTTGAAGTTACATCCATTTTGTTGTTGGTTGCAATGGTTGGCGCGATTGTGCTTACCAAACGCGAAAGGGCAGGGCAGAAATAATGGTTCCAGTCGATTATTACATCATCCTTTCGGCTATTTTGTTCACCATCGGTGCGTTGGGCGTGCTGGTCCGCCGCAACCCGTTGATCATTTTCATGTCCATTGAGTTGATGCTCAATGCCGCCAATCTGGCTTTTGTCGCATTTTCCAGAATGTACAATAGTTTCAACGGACAGATATTTGTATTCTTTGTCATCGCGGTTGCCGCGGCCGAAGTGGCGGTGGGACTTGCCCTGATCGTTGAAATTTTCAAGACCAAGAAGAACATCAATATCGATGAGATGAATTCCTTGAAGGGATAGGGATTTTCGTCATTGCGAGGAGCGCTCTTGTTCTTCGCGACGAAGCAATCCCGTGCGATGTGATGGAGATTGCTCACCGCCCTCGCAATGACGGAATATTCGGAGAACTTTATGCACTTAAGTGAAGCAGTGAACTCAGGATTTTTCTTCCTCGCCCCGTGGCTGGTCTTTGCGCCTTTAACCGGCCTGCTGATCAATTTGATCTTCGGCAGGCGGTTCAGCGAAAAGATGGTCGGCATCGTGGCGAGCCTTGCATCGGGAGCGGCATTTGTCGTTTCGGTGCTTTTGGCGTATTCGGTCTCGATCAATCACGGCGGGATGCATCAGTGGGCGCTGGCCGAATGGATCCATATCGGTACGCTGGAACTCGACTGGACTTTCCGCATGGACTCACTCTCAACCACGATGATGCTGGTTGTCTCGGGAGTGGGCACGCTGATCCATATCTATGCCATCGGATACATGCACGAGGATGTGCGCTTCAAGAAGGAAGAGGGACGCTTCACGCGCTTCTTTATTTTCCTGAACCTGTTCATCGCAGCCATGATGATCCTCGTCAGCGGAGACTCGTACATGATGCTCTTCGTCGGCTGGGAAGGTGTGGGGCTTTGTTCCTTCCTGCTAATCGGTTTCTGGTACGAGATGGATACGCTTGCTCGTCCGTCCTGGGCCAATTCCAATGCCGCGAAGAAAGCTTTCATCACAAACCGCGTCGGCGACTTCGGCTTCCTCATCGCTGGATTCCTGATGTTCTGGTATCTCGGCTCCTTCCAATTTGATGAGGTATTCGAAGCCGCCAAGACCGCGCCTGATGGAATCATTGTTGCGATCACCCTCTTCATGCTGGTGGGCGTGGCCGGTAAATCTGCGCAGATTCCACTTTACATCTGGCTGCCGGATGCGATGGCTGGCCCGACACCGGTCTCTGCCCTGATCCATGCTGCAACGATGGTGACTGCGGGTGTATATCTCGTGACCCGCTCTGCTGAAATGTATACACTCGTGCCGCAGGCTCAATACATTGTGGCTATGGTCGGCGCTGGTACTGCGCTCTTTGCCGCGACGATTGCGGTTGGTCAATACGACATCAAGAAAGTTTTGGCTTACTCCACGATCTCACAACTTGGTTTCATGGTTGCTGCGGTGGGAATGGGCGCTTATGTGGCTGGGATGTTCCATCTCATT